>CALAAN010000194.1 GCA_937884915.1 uncultured Oscillibacter sp. | reverse complement strand
TGCAAAGGAGAAAAGAGCCATGTACGAATACTTTCATGTAAAAGTCGCCGCCAAGGCAGCTTTCCTTGGCGGATTTTCGCTCGACCCCGAATACCGGAATATCATCGACCGCGCGGCGGAAGAGGGGTGGCGCTATGTCGGCTTCCTGCCTTTGACGCAGTTGTCGAACGGCGCGATCCTTGAATATGACCTCATCTTTGAGCAGGAGAAGAAATGAATCTGATTTTTGACACCCACGCCCATTACGACGATGAGGCGTTCGACGCTGACCGCGAGGCGCTGCTTGCGTCCATGCCCGAAAACGGCGTGGGACTGATCGTCGACCCCGGCTGCGACTTGGATACCTCGCGCCGCGCGGTGGAGCTCGCGGAACAGTATCCCCACGTCTACGCCGCCGTCGGCTGGCATCCTGAAAACTGCGCGCCCTACACGCGCGAGAGCCTCGACACGCTGCGCGCGTGGGCGAAGAGCCCCAAGGTCGTTGCCATCGGTGAGATCGGGCTCGACTACTACTGGGAGCAGAATCCGCCGAGGGAATTCCAGCAGGAGGTCTTTCGCGATCAGCTCGCGCTGGCGCAGGAGTTGGACCTCCCCGTCATCGTGCACGACCGCGACGCGCACGCCGACTGCCTTGCCATCGTGAAGGAGTTTCCGCAGGTGCGCGGCGTGTTCCACTGCTTCTCCGGCAGTGTCGAGACCGCGCGGGAGCTCTTGAAGCGCGGCTGGTACCTCGGCTTCGACGGCCCGCTGACCTACAAGAACGCGAAGAAGACCGTCGAGGTTGCGAAGATCGTCCCGCTCGACCGCGTGCTGCTCGAAACGGACAGCCCGTACATGGCCCCCGTCCCCGTGCGCGGCACGCGCAACGACTCGCGCAATGTGTTTCACATCGCGGCAAAATTTGCGGAAATTCGCGGCATGGACACGGATGAGGTCATCGCCCTGACAAATGAAAACGGCCGCCGCTTTTTCGGCATCGAATAAGCAGACGAGGAACGAAGTGCTCCTGCTTCGTTCCTCGTTTTTTACTTCCAAGCGGAATGACGCGGCAAATCTGCTGGCAATATTATCCGATTCTGTCCGCATGATGATTCTTTCGCTTTAGTCAAGCGTGACCAAGTTGCAGAATTTGCTGCATTTCCTGTTGACGCGCGCTTTTCGCGGTGCTATGATACCTACAATTCCAGTATGATTTTCGGAAAGGATTCGACGAAATGTTCTCTTATGCTTCTCGAATGTTACTGTGCATGGACATGGCGATGCCGATGCCCACGACTGCTCATGCTCATCTGTCCGCCCGATCCACACAGGAACGAAATTGCCGCCGCTGATTCAGGCGCGCAAAAGGGTCTTTTCACCCGAACATCGTTTGACCTGAAGTGGGGGGCTCATGAGCTTCCCACTTTTTGTTTGCTTTCGAGACAAAGGAAGAATTCACTTGATCGAACTCAAGAACATTTCCAAGGACTCCGCCTCGGGCGAACTTACAGGCAGCGCTCGTGGCGCAGCACATCTTGAACAACGGCAAATCTTATCTCACAGGAGGAAATAATAATGCAGGCACTTTCTGACCGCACCGCGAGCTTTACCGATTCGGTGATCCGCCGCATGACGCGCATCTCCAACCAGTACGGCGCGGTGAATCTTTCCCAGGGCTTCCCCGACTTCGATCCGCCCAAGCCCATTCTCGACCGTTTGGCACAGGTCGCCTACGAGGACTATCATCAGTATTCCATCACCTGGGGCGCGCAGGACTTCCGCGAGGCACTGGCCAAGAAGCAGTCTCATTTCATGGGTCGCGACATCGACCCCAACGGCGAGATCGTCGTCACCTGCGGCAGCACCGAGGCCATGATGGCCGCGATGATGACCGTGGCGAACCCCGGCGACAAGGTCGTCATCTTTTCCCCGTTCTACGAAAACTACAGCGCCGACACCATTCTTTCCGGCGCGGAGCCCATCTACGTGCCGCTCACGCCGCCGTCGTTCACGTTTGATCCCGAGGTGCTCGAGGACGCGTTCCGCCAGCACCCCAAGGCGCTGGTGCTGTGCAACCCCTCGAACCCCTGCGGCAAGGTCTTTACACGTGAGGAGCTCGAGACCATCGCCTCTCTTGCCAAAAAGTACGACGTCTACGTCATCACGGACGAGGTGTATGAGCACATCGTCTACGCCCCGCACAAGCACACGTATTTTGCGACGCTGCCCGATATGTGGGAGCGCACGCTGTCCTGCTCGTCGCTTTCCAAGACCTATTCCATCACCGGCTGGCGCCTTGGCTACATCATCGCTCCGCCGGAGATCATCGACCGCGCGAAAAAGGTCCACGACTTCCTCACCGTCGGCGCGGCGGCTCCTTTGCAGGAGGCCATCATCCCCGGCCTCAACTTTGGTCAGGACTACTACGATGCGCTGCAGGCCGAGTACACGCACAAAAAGGACCTCTTCTTGAAGGGCCTTGACGACCTCAAGATCGTCCACAACGACCCCGAGGGCGCTTACTACGTCATGCTTGACATCTCGGAATTCGGCTACGAGAGCGACCTCAAATTCTGCGAGGACCTTGCGAGCAGTGTCGGCGTCGGCGCGGTGCCGGGCTCGAGCTTCTTCCGCGAGCCGGTCAACCACCTCATCCGCCTGCACTTCGCCAAGAAGGACGAAACCCTGAACGACGCGCTGAACCGCCTCGAATCTCTGCGCGAAAAGATCCCTGCCAGGGCGTAAAAGAATGCTTCCCTCGAACGATGCCGGTGCATACAAAGAAGCCGCGCGCATCGCTGATACAGCACTCTGCGTATCATACGCGCCGTCGGCCCCGCGTAAAAGCGAGGAAAAATGACGGCCTGTTCCGCCGCGGCACGGCAAAGCCGCTGCCGCGGCGAGAGGACTTTTGCGCGATATTCATGCAGGAAGGCTGTGGTAATATTTCACAATAAGCATTTCTTCCATATAAAAAGATTCTCAAGATTTGGAGAAGTGAAAAATTAGGGATTGACATTTTCCCATCATGGGAGTATGGTAACGCCAACAATTTCAAATGCCCGATCGCAAGGTTGGGAAGATAGAGGCGCGGCTGACAAGAGTAGCGCGTTCGCACCGGCACAGGAAGCCGGAGCGCGCGAAAGGGGATGCCGCCGAAGTGGAAACGGTTCCTGTGCCGTTTGCCGCTGGTTCGTCAGAGAACATCTGCCGGACTGTCACGTATGTGGAGCGCTATCGAGGTCGGCAAGCTGTTTGTCCCCCCCCCGCAAGGTAATGGCAACGTTGTTTGTCGAATTGCAGTACATTTGCAGCCGTAAATGCTTCACAAAGCATTTACGGCTTTGTTTTTTGTCTGCGTTCGGGAGTGCGAAAAACCAAAAAAAGCAGGACGCCCTGTTTTTTGAAAAATCAATCTCATTCAGAAAGGAAACCACCACCATGAAGCTCAGAACCTTTACCGCCCTCCTGCTGGCGGCCATCATGCTCTTCACCCTCAACGCCTGCGGCAGTCAGGCTGCCGACGACAGCAGCAATGATCAGCAGCAGGAACAGCAGGACACCACCACGAATGAAAGCAACGAATTCCGCGTCGGCATGGAGTGCGCTTACGCCCCCAGCAACTGGCAGGAAAGCGAAGCGACGGACACGAACGTCCCCGTTGAAAACGTCGCCGGCGCGTATGCCGAGGGCTACGACGTGCAAATCGCCAAGATCATCGCAGACCAGCTCGGCAAGGACCTCGTCATTGTCAAGCTCAGCTGGGACGGCCTCATCGACGCGCTCAACCAGGGCCAGATCGACGCCATCATCGCCGGTATGATGGACACCGCCGAGCGCCGCGAATCCATCAACTTCTCCGAACCCTATAAGGAAACGACCTACGGCATGATGGTTCTCGCCGGTTCGCCGTATGAGAATGCGACCTCCATTCAGGACTTCTCCGGCGCGGCCGTTCTCGGCCAGCAGGGCACGGCGCTCGATGACGTCATCGACCAGATCGAGGGGGTCGACCACCTGAGCCCCGTCGGCAGCGTGCCCGACATGATCTCCCGCCTGCAGCAGGGTTCCTGTGACGCCATCGTCATCAACGTCGAAAACGCTCCTGGCTACCTCGCCTCCAACCCCGACTTCCGTCTTGTCACCTTTGAAGAGGGCAGTGGCTTCACGCTTCCGGCCAAGGGCTCCTGCGTGGGTCTGCGCAAGAGCGACACAGAACTGCTTGAGCAGATCAACAGCATCCTCGCCGGCATCGACGACGATACCCGCGCCGCCATGTGGCAGACCGCCGTTGACAACCAGCCGCAGTAATTACCCGCGCACTGCCGCGTGAAAGGCGCGGCGGCGGGTACGCGAAGCGTCTGATCAAAACAATGCGCTTCGTATCATAAAGGAGGAAACACCATGGCAGCACCCACCGCGCCCCGGAAGAATTTCATCACCCGGGATCACCGTTATGTTTACTTAGGCGGAAGTTTCATCGCCCTGCTGGGCCTGAGCATGTTCTATTCCGCCCCCAGCCCATACAGCTTCATCCCCGCGCAGTCCGTGTTCGGCACGGCACTCGCGGTGATCTGCTGGTTCTTCCTCGGCGTGAGCGCCATGGCGCTGCTCGTCAAGTGGGCCTACTGGAAAAATTATGATACCACCGTCATGAAGCGTCCGCTCATCGTGCGCGTCAGCCGCTATCTCTCGTATCTCGACGCCGCAGCCTGCGCGCTGCTGGTGCTCGACCGCTTCATCCTCAAGCTCGCCTACGTCGTCAACACCTCCATCCACGCCGAGAGCAACCCGACCGACACGCTTTCCACCATGGTCTACATGACCTATAACCAGCGCTCTCTGCTCGTGACCGGCATCTGGGTCACGGTGCGCCTCGCGCTGTTCGGCACGGCGATTGCGTTTGTGCTGTCGCTTCTCATGGTCTTCCTCCGCATTCAGGAGCCCGACAGGCGCGACAACGACTTTGTGAAGTTTATCAAGACCGTTGCAAACAAGTTTGCCCGCTTCTATATCTTCGTCATCCGCGGCACGCCGATGATGGTGCAGTCCCTGATCCTCTACAACGCGGTGTTCGGTCTCTTCAAGCGCACGGGCATGAGCGTTTCGGACATCAACCGCGTCTGGCCGATGTTCTTAGCCGGTCTCGTCACGGTATCTCTCAACTCGACAGCGTACCTTGCCGAGGTCCTGCGCGGCGGCATTCTCGCCATCGACGCAGGCCAGATGGAGGCCGCGCGCTCGCTCGGCATGACGCACTGGCAGGCCATGCGCAAGGTCGTTTTCCCGCAGGCCATCAAAAATTCCATCCCCGCCATCGGCAATGAATTCATCATCAATATCAAGGATTCGTCCGTACTCTGCGTCTTAGGCGTGTCCGACCTGATGTTCATGACCCGCTCGGTCGCCGGTATTTATTATAAGGGTACCGAGTGCTACCTCATCGCCGCGATCGTTTACCTGTTTCTGACGTATCTTTCCTCACTCCTGCTCAAGGCCATCACAAAAAAGCTTGACAGCAGTGATGCAAATACGGAAAATGGTAAAAAGAGTAAAACTGTCGATCTGGGGCTTCCCAGCTCGAACTGACAGGAGGACGCTATGACGAACGATCCCATCATCAAAATCGAACAGCTCGAAAAGTCCTTCGGTGACCTCCACGTCCTCAAGGGTATTGACCTTGAGGTCAACCGCGGCGAGGTCGTGTGCATCATCGGCGCGTCCGGCTCCGGCAAATCGACGCTGCTGCGCTGCATCAACTTACTGGAAGAGGCTGACTCCGGCCACATCTGGTTCGACGGGCAGGACTTAATGGACTTAAAGGTCAACCTGAACGCCCTGCGCCAGAAGATTGGCATGGTGTTCCAGGGCTTCAACCTCTTCAACAACAAGTCGGTGCTCGACAACTGCACGCTCGCGCCCATGGACGTCAAGCATATCCCCAGAGCGCAGGCCGAGGCCACGGCCATCAAGCACTTAACGACCGTCGGCCTTGCCGACTTCATCCACGCCGACTCCCGCCGCCTCTCCGGCGGGCAGAAGCAGCGCGTCGCCATTGCGCGGGCGCTGTGCATGGAGCCGGAGATCATGCTCTTCGACGAACCGACCTCCGCGCTCGACCCTGAGATCGTCGGCGAGGTGCTGGACGTCATGAAAAACCTCGCCCAGCAGGGCATGACGATGGTCGTCGTCACGCACGAAATGGCGTTTGCCAAGGAAGTGAGCGACCGCGTCGTCTTCATGGATCAGGGTGTCATCTTAGAGCAGGGCTCGCCCAAGGAGGTCTTCGGCAACCCGAGAGAGCCGCGCACGCGCGAGTTCCTCAGCCGTTATCTGGAGGATAAGATGCAATGATGCAGAAAAAAATC
>CALAAN010000193.1 GCA_937884915.1 uncultured Oscillibacter sp. | reverse complement strand
GTAGAGCTGCTGCAAGATATTGCCCATGATGAGCGGCGCGGCCAGACGCAGCAGATGCTGCGGAATGCTGCCGCTCGTTAGATCGTAAGAGCGTGCCATGGTTTCCCCCGTTTTCAAGAATTTGACAACAGCATACACCCGCGCTATACTTTGCGTAAACCGATAATCTGTCAAATGATCTTTGACGATTCCGCAAAGGAGAACGCTATGGAACTCGACCGCTACCGCGCGCTCGTCTGCGCCATCGAAACCGGAAGTCTGTCCGCCGCCGCGGAGGCGCTGCAATACACGCCCTCCGGCGTGAGCCGCATGGTCGCGGCGCTCGAGGAGGAGACGGGCGTCCCGCTCCTGCTGCGCGAACACAGCGGTGTGCGCCCGACAAAGGCATGTGAAAAGCTGCTGCCCGCTATCCGCGACCTTTTACACGCGGGCGAAAGCTGCGCCCAGCTCTCGGCGCAGCTGCGCGGGCTGGACGTCGGCACCGTCACGGTCGGCACGGCGTACAGCGCGTTCTATTCGCCGCTCGCACGCATCATATCGGATTTTCACGCGCGCTACGGCGGCATTCAGGTGCAGCTGCGCGGCGGATACAGCACGGAGCTTCTCACACAGCTCAACGCGCACCAGCTCGATTTGTGCTTCATCTCCGCGCGCGAGGGCGGGCATGACTGGCTCCCCATCGGCGACGATGAGCTGACGGCCTGGGTTCCCGCCGCGCATCCGATGGCGTGGCTTCCCGCGCTGCCGGTCACAGCGTTCGCCAACGAGCCGTACATCGAGACCTATCCCGACAAGGACATTGACAACGCGCGCGTCTTCGCGCGCTGCGGCGTCACGCCGAACCTCAAATTCTCCACGATGGATTCTCTTGCGACCTACTCGATGGTCGAGGCCGGTCTCGGCCTTGCCATGAATAACGCGCTCAACGGCCGCGCGTGGTCGGGCGGCGTGCGCATTCTGCCGTTCGACCCGCCACAGATCGTGGAGATCGGCGTGGCGACACTCCCCGACCTCTCCCCCGCCGCGCGGACGTTCCTCGAATTTTTGAAGCCGCACCTTGCGGAATTCCTCACGGAGAAATCTTAAGGTTTTCTTAGCGCCACGTTCATAATGCATTCACTTCCCTCGTGTAGTCTATGCCGCAGTGCAGACAGAAAGGGTGATTTTTTGCGTAAGCAACTGAGCAAAAAGGCCGCAGCACAGGTACTGCTTCTGCTGCTCGGCGCGGCGTTCCTCGTCTACGGCGCATCGCGCGGCGAGGCGGGCGTCGTGCTGAACAAGGCCATCAAGCTGTGTCTGGAGTGTGTGGGCATTGGATAGGACAAAACCGTTTTCCCTCCTGCTCGCCCGCTGGCGCGGCTTCGTGCAGGCCTGTGCGGCGCTGCTCACCAACCTACACCTGCCGAACTTTTTCAAAGGCGAGCTCTACCGCGGCGCGGGCAAGACCGTCTGCGTGCCGGGGCTGAACTGCTACTCCTGTCCGGGGGCGGCGGGCGCGTGCCCCATCGGCGCGTTCCAAGCAGTTGTCGGCTCGTCGAAGTTCCGCTTCTCGTACTACATCACGGGCTTTTTCATCCTGCTGGGTGTACTGCTGGGCCGCTTCATCTGCGGCTTTCTCTGTCCGTTCGGCTGGCTGCAGGAGCTGCTGCACAAAATTCCGACAAAAAAGCTCTCGACCAGGCGCTTGAAGCCGCTGATCTACTTAAAGTACGTCATCCTGCTCGTGATGGTCTTCCTGCTGCCCGTGCTCGTCGTGAACGAGGTGGGTCTTGGCGATCCGTTTTTCTGCAAGTACCTCTGCCCGCAGGGCGTGCTCGAGGGCGCGATCCCGCTCTCGCTGACAAGCTCCTCCATCCGCGCGGCGCTCGGCAAGCTCTTTTCGTGGAAGCTCTGCGTGCTCGTGACGGTCATCGTGCTCAGCGTCGTTTTCTACCGGCCATTCTGCAAGTGGATCTGCCCGCTCGGCGCGGTCTACGCGCTCTTCAACCGCGTGTCGCTGCTGTCGATGCAGGTTGACCATAACAAGTGCATTTCCTGCGGAAGGTGCGCCAAAGTCTGCGGGATGGACGTGGACGTCCGCAAAACACCCAACAGCACTGAATGCATCCGCTGCGGCAAGTGCGTGGGCGCCTGCCCGACGCAGGCCGTGCGCTTCCGCTACGGCTTCGACCGCGGCGGCGCATGTTCAAAATTGCCGCAAACACCCATTATTGATGAGAGAAAAGGAGAATGAAACCATGAAATTGAAGAAATTTTTGACGCTGGCACTGGCTTTCACGCTGGTGCTGTCCCTCGCCGCCTGCGGCAGTAAGGGCGAAACTGAAGACAATAATACCGACCAGACCATGACCGCCGAAGAGCTCGACGCCAAGATCCAGGACCTCGCCGCGCAGGAGAATGCCATCATCGAAGAGAATACCGACCTCTGGCAGAAGCTGTTCGACGCCATGGACGGCATGCGCGACGAGCTGCCGCAGGAGACGAACTATGGCTCTTATCTGCTCTCCGGCATTGAGCTCGTCAAGGATCAGTTCACCGATGACGAGGTCGAGACCCTGACCGACGGCGCGGAAAAGATTCGTGACCTTGAAAACGAAATTCAGCCTCTTCAGGAGCAGTACGCCGCGCTCCAGCCCGCGGATGACAGCAATGCGGATGCCGACGCGCAGGCCTTCCCCGCCTTCACGGGCAAGGACCTTGACGGCAATGACGTTGACAGCAGCCTGTTTGCAAACAATGCCGTAACGGTCGTGAACTTCTGGTTCAGCGGCTGCGCGCCCTGCGTGACGGAGCTGGGTGAGTTGAACGCCCTCAATGAAAAGCTCAAGGAACAGGGCGGCGCGGTCATCGGCATCAACACCGACACGCTCGACGGTGACGAAGAGCAGATCAGCGAGGCCAAGGGCATCCTAGAAAAGAAGGATGCCGCCTATCAGAACATCTACTTTGACTCTGACAGCGAGGCCGGCAAGTTTGCCAGCAGCATCATGACCTTCCCGACCCCCTATGTCGTCGACCGCAATGGCAACATTGTCGGCGAGGCACTGCTCGGCGGCATCGACAACGAGGACAACATGGCGGCGCTCCAGACGATCATCGATCAGGTGCTCGCCGCGGATTCCGTCAATTAAACCATCGCAAAAACGCGCGCAGGAGGTTCCTCTTGCGCGCGTTTTGTTTTGCTGGTAGAATAGGCTCGAATTTTGGAAGAAGCGAGGGCTTTTTATGACGCCGACAGAACTGCTCGCCGCGCTGCACACGGCGGAAAAATTGAAGGACACCACCCGCCACTGCTACACCTCCGGCGGGCGGCACGAGAGCGTCGCCGAGCACAGCTGGCGCATTGCGCTGATGGCGTTTTTTCTGCGCGATGAATTTCCTGACGCCGACATGGACAAGGTGACGCGCATGTGCCTCATCCACGACCTCGGCG
>CALAAN010000192.1 GCA_937884915.1 uncultured Oscillibacter sp. | reverse complement strand
GCTGAAAAAGTGACAAAAAGCGTGATGTATCATATGATACATCACGCTTTCCCTTTTTAGCACTTATTCCATATACGCACCCTGCATAGGGCTGACGGCGTGTTCGGCGTAGAGCTTGAGCAGTCCTTTTTTGTATTTGGGCGCCCTCGGCTGCCAGCGCGCGCGGCGCGCGGCAAGGATCGAATCAATTTCCTCGGGCGCTTTCTCCTGTCCGTTCACGCCAACGATCGCAAGTACACGGTTTGGTATGTCGATTCGAATCAGGTCGCCGTTCTCCACCAGCGCAATGGGTCCACAAACCGCCGCCTCGGGACTGACATGTCCGATGACGGGGCCGCGGCTTGCGCCGGAGAAGCGCCCGTCTGTAATGAGTGCCACGCTGGAGGCAAGTGTTGGATCAGCGCAGATGGCTTCGCCGGTGTAGAACATCTCGGGCATTCCGCTGCCGCGAGGACCCTCATACCGGATAAAAACAGCATCTCCGGGGTGAACTTCACCGTGCAGCACTGCGGAGATGCACGCTTCCTCGCTGTCGTAAGCTCTGGCCCGCAGGGTGACCTGAAACATTTCCTTTGGGCAGGCGGTGTGCTTGATCACACAGCCCTCGGGAGCAAGATTGCCCTTGAGAATGGCGATGCTGCCATCGGTACCTTTTGCGTTATCAAACGAATGGATGATATCGGTGCGTTTCAGAGAAAAGCCGAGTGCCTGAGATTTCTCGTGCAGCAGTGCGTCGCAGCGCTCGTAAAAGCCGCCTTGCTTCAGCGCTTCCAGATTTTCGCCCAATGTTTTTCCGGTCACGGTCATTACGTCGAGATGCAGCATGGAACGAATCTCCTCCATTACGCGAGGCACGCCCCCAGCGTAGTAGAAATATTGCGCGGGCCAGTCGCCGGAGGGGCGGAGGTTGAGCAGGTAGTGTGCGCCTCGGTGCATCCGATCAAAGGTGTTTGCGTCGATCTCGATGCCAAACTCATGCGCAATGGCGGGCAAGTGCATAGTCGCGTTGGTGGAACCGGAAATGGCCGCGTGGACCATGATAGCGTTCTCGAAGCTCTCCTCTGTCACGATATCCTTTGCACGGATGCCTCGCTTTACAAGATCCATTAGCTGAACACCCGCCTCGTAAGCGGCCTTTTGCAGCTCAGGTGCAGTGGCGGGCATCAGTGCGGTGCCTGGCAGCATCAACCCCAGAGCCTCTGCCATGATCTGCATGGTAGAGGCCGTACCCATAAAGGAGCAGGCGCCGCAGCTTGGACAGGCGTTGCGCTTATAGTAGTCCAGCTGCGCACCGGAGATCACACCGGTCTTTTCCCACGCGTCGAATTTGCCGATCTGCTCGAGCGTCAGCAGTTTGTTGACTGCACAGGCCGGATCCTGCATAACGTATTTTTCGGGGAGAGAATGGGCATCCATCACGCCGCCCGTCACCATAATAGCGCTCATATCCTTGAGACGGCCAATGCTCATCAGCATTGCGGGGACGGATTTGTCGCAGCTTGCAACGAATACGCCGCCGTCGAACCCGCTGGCATTGGCCTGTGCCTCCACCAGATTGACGATCGCCTCCCGATGAGCAAGGGAATAATTGATGCCGTCGTGTCCCTGCGCAATACCATCGCACAGATCGGTGGCAAAATAACGGGCGGCCTTGCCGCCATGTTTGTTCACGGCTTGCACAGCTTGGCTTACCAGTTGATCCAGATGTGCGCTGCCGGGATGACTGTCGCCAAAGGTACTCTCCACCATGATTTGGGGTTTGCTCAGGTCGTCGACCGTCCATCCCATGCCGATCTTCAGCGGATCGCTCTCCGGCGCAAGCGCGCGTACCTGCTGAGAATGTAATTCCATTATGGATCCCCCCTCATACAATTTGTTGCTTTGGAGCTGAAATCATCAGACAACTTCTCAGTATATTATAGAGAAATATGCCGAGTTTGACAAGTGAAAATAATAGTGTGATTTTGTGGATCCGAAGGAGGACTTGAGACGCTGTGTGCAGGGCGTAAAAGAGAGCAGATCATGCTGGCATCAGTCGGCAGCAGCTTTTACCTTATGATGAAATAATAGGCTGTCAGAGCGATAGTGCGAGTAATATTCCCTTGAGCAAAATCAATTGCCTTCATTGTGAGTGTATGGAACACTCTTGCGGGTCTGAGTTGTTTTCGATTTTTGGATATGGCACCGCTAAGATTCAAAGTAGATAGCGGACTCCTGACAAAAAAGGTATGTCCAGCATGGCAACAAAAGTTTAGCCCTGTTTTTAGCGTTACAGCGTTGATACGAGATAAATTTTCGCAACATGATATGACAATAGATATAGACGATTCCGCCGTATTCTGGCACCGGTCGGCATGGGGAAAAACAGGCAAAAACACCTTCTTGATGGTCCAAGTCCTGTACCGCGCACCAGACAAAAGCCTTGAAACGTAAGTTTCAAGGCTTTTTTGTTTTCCCCCCGATGGTCACCTACGCTCTCCTGCCGGAGATCGCGGTGCAGGCGCGGAACGTGATGCGTCAAATACCGCCAGAAAGAAAGCGGCCCCAAACAGCGGCAGCGGGCTGTTTTGCACAGTAAAGATCTTCTCCGATAACCAACCCTTCCTATGCAGGCAGAGGGCCGCACCGTCTTTCCGATGCGGTCCTTTGTCTCGTCAAGAGGTATGAGACCGCTTACACGAAGGAGAAGTCGTAACATTTTTGTTAAATATATAACAAAATGCTTGACTCTCTCCGGAGGAAAGATATACTTTACCGTAGTAGCTATGTATTACAGAAAGGAGTTTTTATCATGGAAAAAATCAAGATCGTGCAGTACGGCTGCGGAAAGATGAGCAAGTATACCCTCCGCTACGCCTATGAGCATGGCGCGCAGATCGTCGGCGGCATCGGCCACGGTGCGTCCGTCGGTCAGGACATCGGCGACTGGGCCGGACTTGGCGTCAAGACGGGCATCATCATCTCTGACAATGCCGAAAAGGTCCTCGACGAGTGCGACGCCGACGTCGCCATCATCACGACCCGCAGCTTCATCGGCGATATCTACGAAGCGATCGAGCAGTGCGTGTCCCGCGGCATCAACGTCATCACGACCTGCGAGGAGGCCATCTATCCCTGGACGACGTCCGCGGCCATGATCAACAGGCTGGACGCGCTGGCCAAGGCGAACGGCTGCACCATCACCGGCAGCGGCATGCAGGATATTTTCTGGATCAATATGGTCGGCCTCGTGGCCGCCGGCTGCCATAACATCACGAAGATCAAGGGCGCTTACAGCTACAATGTGGACGAGTACGGCATCGCACTGGCGCAGGCGCACGGCTGCGACCTGACGCCGGAGGAATTTGAGGCGAAGATCGCGCATCCGACCGAGTTTGAGCCGTCCTATGCGTGGAACGCCGCCGAGGCGATCTGCAGCAAGCTGGGCCTGACGATCAAGAGCATTTCGCAGAAGCACGTCCCCTGCATCATCGACAAGGACATCTACAGTGAGACGCTCGGCAAGGAGATCAAGGCGGGCAACGCCATCGGCATGTCGGCGGTCGTCACCATCGAGACGATGCAGGGCATCACCGTGGAAGAAGAGACTATCGGCAAGGTCTACGGACCGGACGACGGCGACATGTGCGACTGGGAGATCTTCGGCGAGCCGAAGACGGAGTTCCACGTTGTGAAGCCCGCGACCGTCGAGCACACCTGCGCCACGGTCATCAACCGCATCCCGTCCCTGCTCCGCGCCCCCGCCGGCTACGTCACCTGCGACCAGCTCGAGCCGGTCGAATACCTCACCTACCCGATGGAGTACTACTGCTGAGTAAGGCAGCACGGTGAAAAATATGTAACTGAAAAGGGTGCGTTATTTTGCAACGCGCCCTTTTTGTTCTAAGTTCTGCTATTTGTGTATCGATATTCAGAAGTGACGAAGCCTGTCAGCGACCAATTGTAAATTGCGACCGTTGCAAAGCCCGCTGCCCTGCGCAATGCGCAGGGCAGCGGGCTTTTTAGGCAACAGCATGCTAAGTGATGCGATGTGTTACTGAATTTGCAACGCTCGCATTTTGCGCCAAAGGGTCGTTGTACTGATGCCGAGCATTGCTGCGGCCTTGGCGCGGTTTCCGCTGGCGGCGCTCAGTGCGGCGCGGATTTCATCGGCTTCTTGCTGAGAGCGAAGTGAGCGCAGCGGATGTTCCGGACTGGTGTTTGACGGTACGGACGGATCAGCAGCGTTATCAAACGCGAGGCGCACAGTGGCGAGATCAATCATGTGTGTGGGCGAGAGTACCATTGCACGCTCAAGAATATTGTTCAGCTGCCGAACATTGCCGCTATAATGCTGATGACATAATAGCTCCAAAGCATCGGGGGAAATGTCATAGGGGCTGCAATGGAGCTCCATACTGCGCGTTGTCAAAAAATATCTGGTGAGCGCGGGAACGTCATCCTGCCGCTGCGACAGCGGAGGAATTTTCAGCAGCAATACGCCAAGTCGATAGTAGAGGTCTTCGCGAAACGCGCCGTCTTGTACCATTTTTAAAAGATTTCGGTTGGTAGCCGCGATTACTCGGATGTCGATAGGAACGGGGCGGTCACTGCCGATGCGCATGACTTCCCGCTCTTGCAGGACGCGGAGAAAACGCCCCTGCATGGCAAGCGGCATTTCGCTTACTTCGTCAAGGAATACGGTGCCCTTGTGAGCCAATTCAAAAAGGCCGGCTTTTCCTCCGGAGCGCGCACCGGTGAAGCTGCCGGGCTCATAGCCGAAAAGAATGCTTTCCAAAATGCTTTCCGGCATGGCAGCACAGTTGATGACGACGAACGGCATACCTTTTCGGCTGCTGGCATTGTGGATGCTTTGTGCAAAAACTTCTTTGCCGCAGCCGCTCGGCGCTGAAATTAAAACGGTAGAATCTACGGTTGCATATCGCTTGGCGATCTCGATTGACTGTGTGATCGCTGCGCTCTGCCCGACAATGTTATGGAAAAACTTGGTTGGAGTACTGCCGCGCGGCAGCAGCTTCATGCGAAGGTTATGCTCAGCCTCCTGCAGCTGTTCGATCGCAGTGCATTTGACGATCAGAGAGTGTCCGTCCTGACTGCCCGGCAGAGGGATCGTGCTGTAAATAAAACTTCGGCTGCGAAAGGTCGCCATAGAGCTGTTGATCGGCTGACCAAGGGTCAGGCTGTTGTGAAGTTCAAGGCAGCTCAAAGGCGTTTTTTCATACGGCTGCTGAATAACTTCATCGGTGGCAACGTCAAAGAGTTGGCGGGCCGCGCGATTGATATTGATGATCGTCCCGCGGCTGTCCAAAGCAATCATCGCCTCATTTGCCGAATCAAGGATCGCGCTGATAAGCTGCTCTTTTTCCATTCGCTCCTGATAAATGCGAAGATTGTATCGCGCGAGCGAAATGGCATCCAGAAAGGGAGATTCAGGCAGGGGCACATTGAGAAATTCGAGCCCTGCCTGAATAGCGGCTTCATGGATCCAGGAAGGACCGATGATCGCTGTGAAGCCGTCTGCTTTGATGCGCTGTGTGGCGGCGAGGGTTTTATCGTTTTGCTTAAAATAATACAGGGCAACATCTTTATCAAAGAGACTTTGTGCTTCCTGTGCGGCCTGTGTGAAGGAGGATGAACCGACTCTTGCGAGAAGAGCAACGCGATGTCCCTTTTCACGCGCCTCCATAATGCGCATGCAGAAAGAATGACTGCTGCGTTTTACGGGGACGATCGGCACATCAAATTTTTCCATAAAAAGAGTGCACAAATAGTCGGTCGAAATCAAAACTTTGGCCCCGTTTTCAATCTGTACCCCGGCAATTTTTACAGCGTCGATCACGTCGCTTGCAAAAAAGACGGGCAGTTCGATCCGATGGCGCTGCAAAATCTCCTGCGCCGCAGTATAATGGTGCCAAGATTTGGTGATGAAAATGATCGAATTATCCAATTTGAGAGCCTCCTTTCATTTTGATTATAACATAATTGAAATATGAATTTCAATTATGAAATATTAAATGGAGAAAGTAGTGGAAAAATTGCGTATTTTAGGGCATTCGCGAGTTGGCACGCAGTTTGCTAAATGGTAAGCGAAGATCTTCTAAGACCACACTGCAAGGAGTGAACGCGAATGAAATATCTTTTTGCCTTCATCGGATTTGGTGAGGCGGCTTACAACATTACAAAGGGCCTGCGCGGAGAAGGGCTGGACAGCATTACAGCCTATGATATGATGCAGGACGATCCTGTACGAGGGAAACTGATTCGGGAAAGAGCGGATGAAGTTGGAATTTCTCTGGCACCTACTCTGGAGGATGCTTACCGCAATGCGGACTTTGTTCTCTCGATGAACAGTCCTGCCGTATGTGTTTCCGTGGCGAATGGCATTTTGCCCAATCTTGTTTCGGGTCAGGTTTATGTAGACCTGAACTCCTCAAGTCCCACGGATATGACGGAGATCGATAAGCTGCCGCGTCAGGAGGGAGTTCTTTTCTGTGATGTCGGCGTATTGGGAATGGTTCCGGCCGGTAAGCACCGCACGAAAATGTATGCTTCCGGCGATGGTGCAGAGGCATTCTGCAATGCCTACGGGCAGTACAACACCGTGATAAAAAAGCTGGATGCTCCCGCCGGTGGTGCAAGTGCCTGTAAGATGTTCAAGAGTGTTTTCAGTAAGGGCTTGCCGCAGCTGCTGATCGAGAGCTATGTCCCCGCCGCTGCGTACGGAGTGCTGGATTACATCATTGATTTGACGAAGAATACATTTAAGGATCGCAATATTGAAGAGTTTGCGGATAAAACACTTTACCGCACGCTTGTTCATGCGGAGAGGCGAGCTGTGGAGGCCGAGGCTGCTGCAAAGACTGTGGAAAGCATGGGGTATGATGCGTCTATTTCTCACGCCACAGCAAAGAAACTCAAACAGCTTGCTGCCTGCAACTATAAAGACCGCATCGGGCCGAATGAGGAGCCGGATCTGCGGGCAGTCGTTGATCTGCTGCTGAAAGATACCAAGATGGAAAAGGAGGACGCCGCAAATGCCTGAGGGAGCCGGTTTTCGTATTTTTACCAATGTTGAGCGGTCGGATCGCGCACTTGTTGAGCGATTTCGAGGGATCCCGTCGAGCAACATTAACGACATGATGAACCGCCTGTACAATACGGATGCGAGCATCAAGTCGCTCAACCATCTGCCGATGCTTGGGACGGCGATCACGGTCCGGGCACCGCTGGGAGACAACCTGATGTTCCACCGCGCGCTGGATATTGCCCAGCCAGGCGATGTCCTTGTTGTGGATGGCGGCGGCTGCATGGAGAGATCTCTTGCAGGCGAAATCATGATCACCTATGCTGAAAAGAAAGGACTGGCGGGCATTGTTGTCAACGGTGCGCTGCGGGATCTGGATGGGATTCTGCGCTCGTCCATACCGGTCTACGCCAAGGGGATCACGCCGCAGGGCCCCTTTAAAAACGGCCCCGGTGAGATCAACGTCCCTGTGTGCTGCGGCGGCGTAGTTGTTCTGCCGGGCGATATCCTTGTCGGTGATTTGGACGGTGTTGTTGTGATCCGAAAGGATGACGCACCGTATATCATCGACAAAGCACAGGAGAAGCTTGCCAAAGAGACGAAGAAGCTCAGCGCCTACGCAGAAGGCCATGTGAATTATGAAGAGCATGAGAGTTCCTGGACTGCCAAGGCAGAAAAGCTGGGCGTTGTTACATTCTGACGGAGGAAACTGCAATGGAATTTGCCTATGTAGGCAGCTATACGACGAAAAAACGCGGTGGCCTCGGTCAGGGAGGCATCAGCGTTTTTCGGCGGCCCTCGCGCGAACAGAAGTGGGAAGAGATCCAGATCGTTTCCCGCATGAATCCGTCGTTTCTTGCGCTGGGAAAGAAAAAGCACGTACTCTATACAGTGCAGTCAGACGGAGAATATGTTGCAGCCTACGCAATTGACGATCAGGATGGATCGCTGCAGCTGCTCAACGAGAGGAAAATCGGCTTTCACAACGGAGTTTTTCTTCAGACAGACCGGGAGGATAGCTTTCTGGTTGTCTCTGCCTGTAGTGGAGGGAACGATGGAGGCATCGTAACGATCCGACTCCTTGAAGACGGTTCCTTCGGAGATATTGCCGGTATCGAGATCCCGACAGGAGAGCTTGGCCCGCTCCGTGCGGCGCAGAATGCGGTCAAACCGCATCAGACGCGTTTTACGCCGGACTACCGCTATCTTGTTGAGATCGATAAGGGAACGGACAGTGTAAATACCTATACGATGGACAATGAAGGTATCTTGTCACTCAGGCAGACGCTGCATGTTCGCCCGGGAAGCTGCCCGCGCCATATCGCATTTCATCCCAACGGAAAGCTTGCCTATCTTCTGACGGAGTGGTTTGGCAGCGTTGTGGCCTGCCGCTATGAAGACGGCGTTTTTATGCCGCTTGCGATCGTGCCGACCCTGCCGCCTGATTTCCTTGGCGCAAAGAACTCGGCTGCGGAAATCGAAGTGCATCCGAACGGCAGATTCCTCTATGCGTCAAATCGTGAGCACAGCAGCATTGCTTCGTTTACAATCGGGCCGGATGGGCTTCTTACACCAAACGGCTGGTGCACAGAGCAGATCGCAAAGCCGCGCTTTTTTGCTATTTCGAAAGATGGAACGGAGCTCTACGCAGCCAATGAAAAGGGACACAACGTGACCCGATATCTGATCGATCCGGAAACAGGCAAATTGACTTATGCCGATGCCGATATGATCGCCAGCGCCCCGGCCTGCATCGTTTTTACAGAAAAATAAATAATAAAGAATTGAAAGGAACATTACCATGAAAAAGATTATTGCCCTTATTCTTTCCCTCGTGATGATTCTCTCTCTTACTGCCTGCGGTCAGGATCAGGCAAATGACAGTACCGACGCCCAGAAGCAAAGCGATCTCAACTGGCCGACCAAAACCATTCAGATCACGGTGGCGTATGCCGCCGGCGGCGACAGCGATCTCTATGCGCGCCTTTGCGCAAAGTATCTTGAACAGAAGCTGGGCGTTACGGTTGTTGTCGTGAATACCACCGGCGCCAACGGCACGACCGGTGCGATCTCTGTGATGGAGAGCCCAGCCGACGGTTACAGCGTGCTTTTCAACCATTACGGCTGCCTTGTGAATGAAGCGACCGGTACGGCTGGAATTTCTTTTGTGGACGATA
The DNA here is from genome assembly GCA_937884915.1 of uncultured Oscillibacter sp. Taxonomy (GTDB): domain Bacteria; phylum Bacillota; class Clostridia; order Oscillospirales; family Oscillospiraceae; genus Hominicoprocola. The sequence goes on along the minus strand of CALAAN010000192.1, from coordinate 123 downwards.
TGGCACAGGGCTGCACGGTCCTTGTTGATAACTCCTACACGCTCTGCGCAAGAAAGGACCTCGGCTTTGAGAACTGGAACGATCTTGTCGAGTATGCCACGGCCCATCCCGATGAGCTCACCA
>CALAAN010000191.1 GCA_937884915.1 uncultured Oscillibacter sp. | reverse complement strand
GAGGAAGAGGGCTTCCCCGAACTCGCGCAGAAGTTCCGCCTCGTCGGCGAGATCGAACGCCATCACGAGGAGCGCTATCGCGCGCTGCTGCGCAACATCGAGACCGCCAAGGTCTTTGAAAAGAGCGAGGTCAAGGTCTGGGAGTGCCGCAACTGCGGCCACATCGTCGTCGGCACCAAGGCCCCCGACGTCTGCCCCACCTGTAACCACCCCCAGAGCTACTTTGAAATCCACGCGGAGAATTACTAAAAATAGGCAAATAAAACGAGAGCCGCAGGCTGTGCCTGCGGCTCTCTTACTATTCAGTTCTCCTTCGGCAGCAAAATGCAGATCGTCGTGCCCTTGCCCTCTTCGCTGTGGAGCTCCACCGTGCCATGGTGGTACTGCACGGCGTGCTTGACGATGGAAAGGCCGAGGCCCGTGCCGCCGCTCGCCTTCGAGTGGCTCTTGTCCACGCGGTAAAAGCGCTCGAAGATGCGGCTCTGGTGCTCCGGTGCGATGCCGATGCCCGTGTCGGCCACGGAGACGAACGCCTTGCCGTCCCGCTCGCCGACGCTTACCTTCACGCTGCCGCCTTCGACGTTGTACTTGATGGCGTTGTCGCAGAGGTTGTAGATGACCTCGTACAAAAGCCGCCGTACGCCGCCGACGGTCTCGCTCTCGCCCTCGACGGCGATCGAGATGTGCTTCTCCGCCGCCGCAGTCTTGAGATCGTCCGCCGCCTCCTGCGAAAGCGTGAGCAGGTCGACCGTCTCGCGCGGCATTTCGTCGCCCTCGTCGAGCTGGGAGAGGCGGATGATGTCGCCGATCAGCGTGACGAGGCGCTGCGCTTCTTTTCGGATGTGGCCGACAAAGCGGGGAACATCCTCCTGCTTCACCATGCCGTTTTCCAGCAGCTCCGCGCTGCCGATGATGCCCTGCAGCGGCGTTTTGAGCTCGTGCGACACATTTGCCGTGAATTCGCGGCGTGTCTGCTCCGCCGTTTCGCGCTCGGTGATGTCGAAGGCCAGCAGCACCGCGCCGACCGCCGCTTCACCTGCGCCGATGCGGCTGACGTCAAACTGCCAGATACGGCCGCCGCGCTCCATGCGCGCCTCGCTATGCCCCTCGTCCATGGCGCGCTCGATGGCAAGGCTCATGTCGTGGCTGCGGTCGATGGTCAAAAAGTCCTGCCCGATGTAGCTTGTGTCCGCGCCGAAGAGCTTTTCCGCCGCGGGGTTGATGCTCAGCACATGCTCCTTTTCATCGAGCAGCACGAGCCCTTCGCGCATGCTGCTTGTGATCTGCGAAAATTCCGTCTGCTGGCGCTGGAGTTCGTCCATCTGCTCGCTGATCTGCAAGTGCTGACGGTTGATGCGCCCGAGCAGCGGGGCAATCTCTTCGTAAGCGTCGTTTTCAAGCGGGTGCTCCAAATCGAGCTTGTTGAGCGGCTGAACGATGCGGCGCGAAAGTCTCTTGGCAAGAACGCTGGAAAGAATCAGCGCCACGATCAGCACCACCAGAATAGGCTGCACCATGCCGACGAGCAGCACCCCCGCCGTCGCGCGGCTCATGGAAATGCGCAGCACGCTCCCGTCTGCGAGCTTTTCTGCGCAGTACATCGTCTTTTGCAGCAGCGTCGAGGAATAGCGCGTGCTCTCGCCCTCGCCGTATTTGAGCGCCTGTTTGACCTCTTCGCGGTCGGCGTGATTTTCAAGGCTCTCGGCGTCGCTCACGGTGTCGTAGAGCACCGTGCCGTCGTTTTCGATCCACGTCAGGCGGTAGCGCTCGGAGGACAGCTGGGAGAGGTATTCCGTCCCGTTTTCCTCCACGGCGACGGCGGCGAGTTCCAGCTCGTCATGCAGCTGCTTTTTTTCAACGCTCCCAAAATACTCGTACAGGCAGCCCATGATGACAAGCAGGCTCGCCAGCAGCACCGTGCCCGCCACGAGCAGGATGGAGTGAAAGATCTTTTTGGTCATGCCTTGCCCTCCATCCGGTAGCCCACGCCGCGCACGGTCTCGATTTTTTCGCCGTAGGCGCCGAGCTTCTGCCGCAGCGTGCGGATGTGCATGTCCACCGTGCGCGTCTCGCCGCAGTAGTCGGTGCCCCACACGTCCGCCATGAGCTGGTCGCGTGAAAACGCCGTGCCGGGATGCGAGAGGAACAGGCGCAGCAGCTCGAATTCCTTGTATGTCAGCGCGACGCTTTCGCCATCCGCCGTGACGGTGCGGCTCTCTTCATCGAGGACAAGTCCGCCGCAGCGAAGCTGGGATACGCTCTTCGTGCCGCAGCGGCGCAGCACCGCCTTGACACACGAGACAAGCTCCATCACGCCGAACGGCTTTGTCAGATAGTAGTCCGCGCCGAGGTCGAGCCCGCGAATTTTGTCGTACTCCGCGCCCTTGGCCGTCGCCATGACGACGGGGATGTCGGCAAGCGCCGCGTCCGCGCGCATGCGGCGCAGCAGCTCCATCCCATCGATGCCGGGGAGCATCACGTCGAGCACGACAAGCTCAGGCCTTCCCGTGCGCAGCGCCTCCCAGAACGAGGTGCCGTCTTCAAAGCCTCTGGCCTCGAAGCCGGTCGATTGCAGGGCATATACCTCGATATCGCGGATGCTGGCATCGTCTTCCACGCACCAGATCATACTTTACCCCCCCTTATGCTCTCCTGTCACAGAGAAAATAACCCATTCGGCGATATTCGTCGCATGGTCCCCGATGCGCTCAAAATATTTGGCGATCATCAGCAGGTCGAGCGCGAATTCGCCGTCATCGGGGTCTTGCGCGATGCGCTTGATGAGGTCTTTCTTCACGCGCGCGAAGTAGTCATCTACCACATCATCCTCAGCGATGACCTGATCAGCGAGCGCCGTGTCCTGCTTGACGTAGGCGTCCACGCTCTCGGTCACCATCTTGATGGTCGAGCGCGCCATCTCGCGCAGGAGATTGCTGTTCTCCGCGCCGCGGCCGCCGAGGAACGTGATGATCTCGGCGATGTCCTCGGCCTGGTCGCCGATGCGCTCCATGTCCGTGATCATCTTGAGCGCCGCCGAGATCTGGCGCAGGTCCTTCGCCACGGGCTGCTGCTGCAAAAGAAGTTTTAAGCACAGCGATTCGATCTCGCGTTCCTTGCGGTCGATCTCCTGATCGAGCGGCGCGACGCGCGCAGCCAGCTCCGCGTTGCCCTCCGTCAGCGCCTGCGCCGAAAGGGCGATGACCTCCTCGCACAGCGCGCCCATCTCAATGAGCTCGCGGTTCAAAAGCGCTAACTGTTCATCAAACCGGCTTCTCATTTAACCGAACCTCCCCGTGATGTAATCTTCTGTCCGCTTGTCCTGCGGCTGGGAGAATAGCTTCTCCGTCTCGCCGTACTCCACGAGCTCGCCGAGCAGGAAGAACGCCGTGTGGTCGGAAATTCGCGCCGCCTGCTGCATGTTGTGCGTGACGATGACGATGGTATACCTCTCCTTGAGCTCCATCGCGAGCTCTTCGATCTTGGACGTCGAAATGGGGTCGAGCGCGCTTGTCGGCTCGTCCATCAGCAGCACCTCGGGCTCGACCGCGAGCGCGCGGGCGATGCAAAGGCGCTGCTGCTGGCCGCCAGAAAGGCCGAGCGCGTTTTTCTTCAGGCGGTCTTTGACCTCGTCCCAGATGGCCGCGCCGCGCAGGGATTTTTCGACGATCTCGTCGAGCTTCGCCCTATTCTTGATACCGTGCGTACGCGGGCCGTAGGCGATGTTGTCGTAAATGCTCATCGGGAAGGGGTTCGGCTTCTGGAACACCATACCCACCTGACGCCGCAGCTCGCTCACATCCACGGACGGGTCAAAAATGTCCTCGCCCTTGTAGCAGACGCTTCCTGTGATCTTCACGTCGGGGATCAAATCGTTCATGCGGTCGAGCGTCTTCAAAAACGTCGACTTACCGCAGCCGCTCGGGCCGATGAGCGCTGTGATGCTCTTTTCGGGAATTTCGATGTTGATGTCCTTGAGCGCCTGATGGCTTCCATACCACAGGCACAGGTCCTTGACAGAAAGGATACTGTTCATAAGTCTCTTTCCTCTTTCAATACGTCTTCAAAGGCGAGGCCGTACCAATGGCTCTCGCCCCTTTTTTCAGTTTTCCGTATGCATTTGTCGCAGAATTCCGCCGCGTCCGTCAGGGCGCGCGGCATGTCCTTGCCATTCATCAGCTCGCCGCAGAGGGCGGAGACGAACACATCGCCCGTACCGTGCAGCGTCTGCGGAAGGCAGGGCTTGAAAATTTCCACGTAATGCCCGCTCAGGCGTGCGCAGTAGCCGATCTCCTCCCCGCGGCGGACGCCCGTGATGATGACGTTTTTCACCGTGAGTGCTTTAAGGAGCGTCTCGACTGGCGCGTCCATCCCGCAGCCCGCGAGAAGCGCGGCCTCCGTACGGTTGGGCGTGATGAGCTGCGCGCTTTCGCAGAGCGCGCGCATCGCCTGCACGTACTCATCTGTGAAGCAGCCGTACAGCGCGCCGTTGTCGCCGAGCACGGGGTCGACCACAACAAGGGTGTCCTCCCCCGCAAAGTCGCGGAGGAAGTCTTTTGCAAAATGCATCTGCTCCACCGAGCCGAAAAAGCCCGTGCAGATGCCGTCGAATTTGATTTGGAGCTGTCTCCAGTGCGCGGCGAAGGCTTTCATCTCATTCGTCATGTCGCGCATGACATAATCGCCGAAGCCGTCCGCCGTGTGAGTCGATAAGATCGCCGTCGGCAGCGGCACTGTCTCCACCCCATAGGCGGAGAGGATGGGCATGGCCACGCTCAGCGAGCACTTGCCAAAGCACGAGAGATCGTTGATGAGCGCCATGCGCTTCATGCCGCTTCCGTTGACAGACTGATTCATGTTTCCTGTTTCCTTCTGAAATATCTTCCGACAAGATCTGCCGCAAGGTTGATGAGCATCGTCAGCACCATCAAAATGGCGGCAATGGCAAACACCACGCCGGTATCGCTCGATTCCTTGGCATAAAAGTAGAGCGCCACGGTGAGTGTTGCGCCTGCGTTCTGCATCCCCTCAAAAAAGTTGTAGAGCATATGCGCCGAACCCGCCGTAAACAGGAGCGCCGCAGACTCGCCGAGCACACGTCCGATCGACAGGATGCATCCGGTGAGAACACCGTCTACACAACTCGGCAGCACCACCGTGCGGATGGTACGCCACTTGCCCGCACCCAGGCCGAAAGCGCCCTCGCGGTAGCTCTGCGGCACAGTCTTGAGGCTCTCCTGCGTTGTGCGCATGATGGTCGGCAGGTTCATGATCGTCAGCGTCAGCGCGCCCGCAAGCAGCGACGTTCCGTTTTTACAGAAGATCAGCATGCCGACAAGGCCGTAGATGATCGACGGGATGCCCGAGAGCGTTTCGGACGCGTATTCGATGACGGAGACGAGCTTTTTGTTCGCGGCGTATTCGTTCAAATAGATGGCCGCGCCCACGCCGAGCGGCAGCACGATCAGCAGCGTCGCAATAACGATATAAAGCGTGCTCAGAATGTCCGGCAGGATGCCGACGCGGTTTTCAAGGTAGCTCGGCGCGGTGGAGAGCATCTCCCACGTGATGTTCGGGATACCGTTACCCAGTATATAACCAATCATAAACAAAACAAGTGCGCAAGTCAATACCGCTGCGAGGCACATCAGGAACTTCATCGCCGCGATATAGCCCTTGCGGCGGGCCGAGGACTGCATTTTCAGCATCAGTTACTCTCCTCCTTATTTCGCTTTAAGAAGAAATTAAGCGCCGCATTGATGAGCAGGATAAAAAGGTACAGCACGAGCGCGATGGAAAAGAGTGCCTGACGCTGCAAGCCGCTCGAATATGACATCTCGCTCGCGACCGCCGTTGTGAGAAAACGGACGCTCTCAAAAATCGACGTTGGCATATTCGGCGCGTTGCCCGAGACCATCATCACGGCCATCGCTTCGCCGATGGCGCGCCCCACGCCGAGCACGACCGCCGCGGCAATGCCGCTCTTCGCCGCCGGAACGGAGACGCGGAAATAGGTTTCAATGGGCGTTGCACCCAGCGCAAGCGAGGCGTCTTCATATTCCTTCGGCACAGCCTCGAGCGCCGTAACACTCACCTTGATGATGGACGGCAGGATCATGACGGCCAGCACAAGGATGGCTGCAAGCAGACTCGCGCCGTCCGGCAGATGGAACGCCTTGCGGATCCCGGGCACGAGCACCAGCATACCAACAAGGCCGTACACGACCGACGGGATGCCGGCCAGCAGACTGACGGCGGATTCCAGCACGGAGCGAACCCTGACAGGCGCGACCTTGGCAAGGTACACCGCTGTCAAAAACCCCACCGGCACGCCGAGAACGATCGCGCCTGCCGTGCCGTAAACGCTTGTCAAAATAAAGGGCAGAATACCGTACTTCGGCTCCGCTGCCGTCGACGACCAGACCTCGCCTGTCAAAAACGGCACCAGGCCGATCTCTCTGATGGCCGGAATGCCGGAGGCGACAAGATACACCGTAATGAGCAGCACACATCCGACCGTGATCAGGCCGAGAATGAGAAAAATGCCGTGTACAGCGGCTTCCAACCATTTTTTCTTCTGTGCCATAATTGTTCCTCTCTATCCAAATGCGGGGGGCAGCGGCTGCTGCCTCCCGCAAAGGATGATCATTTTATCAGTTGACTGCCACGGCACCCGCGCCGGCGATAATGTCAGCTACCTCAGAAGAGGTCGCGTAGTCAAAGAACGCCTGAGCAGCAGGGGAAAGCTCGGTGCCCTCCTTCGTGACGAGCACGAACGGACGCTGGACCACATAGCTGCCGTCCTTGACGGTCTCTTCCGTGGCTTCCACACCGCCGACCGTCAGCGCCTTGACGCTGTCGCCGACCGCGGAGAGGGAAGCGTAACCGATGGCGTCGGGGTTCTGGGACACGGTGTTGATGACGTCACCAGTGGAAGTCAGCTCCTGACGGTACTTGCAGGCATCCTTGGTGCCGGTGATGGACTCAAAGCCGTCGCGCGTACCGGAACCGGCCTCGCGGCCGATGAGCACGATCTCGGCGTCGTTGCCGCCGACATCCTTCCAGTTGGTGATCTCGCCGGTGTAGATCTTGGCGATGGTCTCCACATCCAGATCGCTGACGGGGTTTTCGGGGTTGACGACGATGGCAATACCATCGAGCGCCATAACGGTACCGACAAGACCGGACTCCTTTTCCTCATCCTTCAGCGCACGGCTCGAAAGGCCGATATCGCAGCGGCCTTCGGAAACAGCCTGGATGCCGCTGCCCGAGCCGGTGGGGTTATAGGTGAACTTGACGTCCTTGTTCGCGGCCATAAAAGCCTCGCCGAGCGAGTTGATGACCTTTTCCATCGAGGTGGAGCCGTCGGTCGAGACGGTGCCGGAGAGAGTTTCGGTCTGAGCGGAGTCGTCGTTGGTCTTATCCTCAGTGTTTGCATCATCCTTGCTGCCGCAGGCGGTCAGCAGGCTCAGCGCCATGACAGCGGTCAGCGCAAGAGCTAAAAACTTTTTCATTGTAATTCCTTCCTTTCATTTTTCCAGATGTAGTTCCTTGCTACAGTTGCCATCATAAAGGCGGGTTGTAAAATCAGAAAGACAGCTTTTGTAAAATCGCTGTAAAATAGCAAAAAGGACGTTTTCCGACGGAAAACGTCCTTTTTGAAGGCCGATATTGTATTATTCGGTGCGCAGCGCTTCAACAGGATCCTTGCGCGCGGCGATGCCGGAGGGAATGAGGCCCGCGATAAATGTGAGCACCATGCTGATGGCCACGAGCGCCGCGCCGCCCGCCACAGGCAATATAGCGTTCAGGCTCTCAATGCCCGTCAGGTGGTGCACGACGAGGTTGATCGGGATGATGAGCAGCAGCGTGATGCCGATGCCGATGGCTCCCGAGCAGAAGCCCTCGATCAGGGTCTCAGCGTTGAAGACGCGCGAGATATCGCGCTTGCTTGCGCCGATGGCGCGCAGGATGCCGATCTCCTTCGTGCGCTCGAGAACCGAGATATACGTGATGATGCCGATCATGATGCTCGACACGACGAGCGAGATCGCGACAAACGCGATGAGCACATAGCTGATGGCGTTGATGATCGTCGTGACCGAGCTCATCAGAAGCGCCACATAGTCGGTGTAGTCGATCTGATCGTCCTCGGAAACGCTGTTGTTGTACGCCTCGATCGCGTCGGCGATGGCGTCCTTGTCAGCGAAGGTCGAGGCGTAGATGTTGATGGTCTTCGGGCTTGCGAGGTCGACGTCGCCGAGGAGCTTCAGATTGTCCTCATACGTGCCGGTCGAGACCGTCGCGGGCATGTAGTTATCATAAAGCCAGTTGTACTGCTCGCTCGTGAGCGGCGTGACGGCGGGCGACTTTTCGAGCGCTAAGTCAAGCGCCATGGCGAGCTGATCGCTCGTCATGTTGGATAGCCTCGTTTGCACGCCCGCGGCGTACTGCTCTGTCACCTGCTCGCGGATGGACTGCTCGACGTAGCCGAAAAGCGTCTCGTCGTCCATCTGCGCGATGTAGGACTTGACGGTCGCCTCGTCCACGCCCATCTGCTGGGCGTAGGTCGAAATGACCATCTGCTCGATGCTCGCGCGGTCGAGCGAGCCCATCTGCTGGTCCACGACGGCGGAAAGATACTCCTCGCTCGGCACGCTCATCATCGCGGTGTAGGCCGCGGCGCGCTCGGTGACGGAGAGTCCCTCAAGATAGTCCGTCACGTCCGACTCCTTCTGCTCGTCGCTCACGGAGTAGTCGTCCGTCAGGAATGGCAGACCGAGGATGACGTCGGTATTGGGGTCGGCCTTCTGCTTCTGCAATATCTCGGTCTGTCCCGCCTTTTCGACGAGATAGTCCGTCAGCGCGGAGGTGTAGCCGATGGCGCCGGAGAGCATGGAGGATACCGCGTTCTCGTTCGGGCGCAGGATACCGACGATCTTCACGCGCGTACCGACGTCGTCGGAGTTATAGAGGAAGTCGAGGCCCGTGTCCGTCGTGCTGACGTCGGTGTACGTGCCGCTTGCAGAATCGTACTGGTAGCGCTCGGCGGGCAGGACGATCTTGAAGCTCATATTGCACAGGTCTTCATAGCTCCAGCTCTGGATATCCTTCGTGTCGAACTCTTCGCCGTCCATCACGCGCTGCATTGACTCCACGACCTCGTCCTGCGCGCTTAAGCCCAGCGAATAGATGACAAGGTCGGAAATTTCGTTGTCCTTGTTGACGATCAGCATGACCTCGTCGCAATTCTGCGGCCAGGCGCCGTAGATGAGGTCGTACTGCTCGTGCAGGAGGTCGCCCACGAGCTCGCCGCTGCCGCTATCCTGCGGCGGGAGCATCTGCTCCCAGGTCTCCATCGCGGAATAGGCCGAGCCGAAGCGCTCAAAGTAGCTGCTGTAATCGCCGCCGTAGAGCTCGCTCATGCAGGTCTGCAAAAGCTCCGTCACGTCGGACTTGAAGACCTTGCCGTCGGTGTCCTTGGCATAGATGCTCATGCCGAGGTCGTAGTCATACGAAATAGAGCTGATATGCTGCGAGAGATCGTTGTCGCCCTCCAAATAGGTCTTGAAATCCTTCAAGTTGTTCGTCTGCGTCTCCGCCGAGGCAAACGAGCTCATCATATCGTACATGATGTTATTGGAGTACACGGCGTCAAGGTCATGCGCTTCCCCGTCGCCCTCGTCCTGCGAATGGACGCCCATCATCGTGCTGACCATGCTGGACATATCCATGCTCTCGGCTTCGATCGTCAGGGGATAGCTCGAAAGCGTATCCTCCTGCACGCGGTCGATATAAGTCTGGATGCCGTTGCTCAGCGACAAAATCAGCGCAATACCGATGATACCAATGCTGCCGGCAAAGGCTGTCAAAAACGTGCGGCCCTTTTTCGTCATCAGGTTGTTGAGCGAGAGCGACAGCGCCGTGCCAAAGCTCATTGAGGTCTTTCTGCTCTTGCCCGCGGTGGGCTTTTCTGCAATGGCCTCTTCATACGGCGCGCTGTCGTCCACGATCTCGCCGTCCTTTAACCGCACGATGCGGCTCGCGTAGGTCTCGGCGAGCTCGGGGTTGTGCGTGACCATGATGATGAGGCGGTCCTTGGAGATGTTTTTCAAGATCTCCATCACCTGCACGCTCGTCTCGCTGTCGAGCGCGCCGGTCGGCTCGTCAGCGAGCAGAATGTCCGGGTCGTTGACGAGCGCACGCGCGATGGCGACGCGCTGCATCTGTCCGCCGGACATCTGGTTCGGCTTTTTGTCGAGCTGGTCGCCAAGGCCGACGCTCTCGAGCGCCTTTTTCGCGCGCTCGCGGCGCTCTGACTTGCTCACGCCCGAGAGCGTGAGCGCCAGCTCTACGTTGCTCAATACCGTCTGGTGTGGGATGAGGTTATAGCTCTGGAAGACGAAACCGACGGAGTGGTTGCGGTAGCTGTCCCAGTCGGCGTCGGAAAAGTCCTTCGTCGACTTGCCGTTGATGATGAGGTCTCCGCTCGTGTAGTGGTCGAGACCGCCGATGATGTTGAGCATCGTCGTCTTGCCGCAGCCCGAGTGGCCGAGGATGGCGACAAACTCGCTCTCGCGGAACTGTAGGCTCACGCCGCGCAGGGCGTGGACGGTGGTGTCGCCCGCCTGATAATCCTTGACGATTTGTTGCAGCTTCAGCATATCCTGCCTTCTTTCTGAGTAAATGAAAATAAGTATTCCAGAGTAGAATATCATTTTGACCTTTTATCGTCAACCGGCGCGGTCGAGAATTCACCGAAAGTTCATCTTTGTTTACTATTCGGCAAAAAGAGCGCCGCGGCAATGCCGCAGCGCCCTCTTTCAGTCTTCTTTTAAGCGAACATGGTACTCATCTGCCGCTCGATCTCATAGCGCAGCACTTCTGCGCCCGAGGCGTCGTATCCGACAAAATACACCTGATCCCATGTAAGGTCGCCATGGTTGGGCTCTGTCGCCACTCCTCCAGCGAGGAAATACCGATAATCGCCGTCTTCGATCAGCTCAGCGGCGAATGCTGCACGTTTTTCAAAGGCATATTCCCCGTTTTCGTCCTGTGAAACCGCGCGGTATCGCTCGATCACGGCGCTGGCGACCGCCGCATCGTCGACGCGGCCCCAATAAAAGATATCCCTTGCGCCGTTGCGGTCCATATCCCACCAACCTGCGTGAACGCTCTCTCCGTCGGAGCAGTCAAGCGGCACGCCGAAATCGTCCACCCAGCCAAGCAACATATAAAGATGGCTCGTGCCGCAATAGGTCACATTCTCGCTTGCCATCAGCGTGACGCGCAGGGTCTTATAGATGTTCTCGGCGGGAAGAGATGTGATCTTGTGCGTCTTTTCATATACGCCGTAGCGCTGCTCGCCGTCGCGCAGGGCCATCATACGCGTCAGGTGTCCGCCGCCGAGCATATTGCTGATAAGCAGCGCACAGAGCATGATGACAACGCTTTTGACCGCGCGGCGCGCCCTCGTCGGCCGCTTTTCGATCTTCTGCTTTTTCACGGCTGCGTCCCCCCTTCCGGCAAGTCGATCCTCGTCTCGATGCGCTCGCCGAAGCGGTCGTAGACGAATGTCACGTAAGTATCGCCCTCTTCGAGCGGCACCGTGTGCCGCCCACTATGCACGTACAAACTGCCGCTGCTGCTCCGGCAGCTGGAATACCGGATGCCGTCTTCCCCGTACATCGTCTCGCCGCGCTCACTTTGCAGCGACATGGTCTCGATCAGGCGTTCAAAGACTCTTCTTCCCGGGATGCGGTCATAGCTGCTCACCCAGAGCACCGCCTGCCGCTCCCCCTCGCGCACACCGTATTCGATGCGGTTCAGCTGCACAATATCGTCCCCGATGGGAATACGCTCGTGCAGGTCTGCCGCGCCGTCGAGCTCTTCCCACGAGATGCTGTTCACCGTCGGGTTCACGCGCTCGCGGATGCTCTCGTACACGCCGCTGAGCATCGGCAGCATGAAAAAGCCCTGCACACAGACGACGATCGTGATGAAAATCGCGATGCGCTGCACGATGACGAGCCAGAAGTGGCGGTACTGCTCGCGCAGGGCCCTACCTGTCTCCTCGGGGTCGCCCATCAGCTCCACGGCGCGCGCAGCGGCATCTTCCTCCGTATAGCCGTGCTCGACCAGGGCTTCGGCGTGATCCTCGATGTGACCGGCGAGCTCGTTTCTCAGATCGTTCGCCTCGTCGGTCGTCAGCCGGCCGACCTGCGCGAGCACGCGGTCGCAATACTCGTTTCTGTTCATAGCCTCACCCTTTTTAAGCAAAGTGCAGCACGGCGTTCACCGCGCCGCTATACTCCTGCCAGGCCTTCTCCTCTTCCGTGAGCGCGGCACGGCCGGCGCGCGTCAGGTGGTAATACTTGCGCATCCGGCCGGTGGGCGCCGCCTTTTCATAGGCTTCCACATACCCCTCGCGCTCCATCCCGTGCAGCACGGGGTAGAGCGTGCCCTCCTTCATCTCGAAGACGTTGCTCGAGCGGCGCGCCAGCTCTAAAATGATCTGGTAGCCGTACATGTCCTCGGTCGAGAGGAGCTTGAGCAGCAGAAGCTGCGTGTGGTCAATGCTCTTTTTCTTCATGTTGCACCTCCGATGATACATAGAGCATCTATGCTTGTAGTATACATAGAATTCCGAGGTATGTCAAGCCAAAAATATTTGTAAATTTTTGTTCATTTTCTTAACAGACCCTAAACTTTACTTCTTGTCCTTTTGCGGCATACAATTATAATAACAATCTGAAAATCCGGCGGGACTCTTTTACCGCCAAATCGCATCGACATGAAAAGAGAGGTTCCCATGAAAACGTATCAGGCAGGCATCGACGTAGGCTCCACCACAGTCAAGCTCGTCGTGCTGGATGAAAACGGACAAATGATCTTCGGGCAGTACCAGCGCCATCTGTCCCACACGCAGCGCGCACTGTCCGATCTATTAAAACAGGCGCGCGCGGTACTCGGCGAGTGCGCGCTTTCGCTGCGCGCCACGGGCTCCGGCGCGATCAACCTTGCCAAAGCGCTCGGTATTCCTTTTGTGCAGGAGGTCGTCGCCGTCGCGCAGGCGCTCGAGCGCGTCGCACCGCAGGTGGACGTCGCCATCGAGCTCGGCGGCGAGGACGCCAAGATCATCTACTTCAAAGGCGGGCTCGAAGAGCGCATGAACGGCGTCTGCGCCGGCGGCACCGGCTCGTTCATCGACCAGATGGCCGCCCTTTTGCAGACCGACGCCTCGGGCCTCGACCGCGAGGCCGCGCACTATCAGCAGATCTACCCCATCGCCGCGCGCTGCGGCGTGTTCGCCAAGACGGACATTCAGCCCCTCATCAACGAGGGCGCGACGAAGGCCGACCTTGCCGCCTCGATCTTCCAGGCGGTCGTCAACCAGACCATTTCTGGCCTTGCCTGCGGCAAGCCCATCCGCGGTCACGTCGCGTTTTTAGGCGGCCCGCTGCACTTCCTCCCCCAGCTCAAGGCCGCGTTCATCCGCACGCTGAAGCTGACGGACGAGACGACCATCGACCCCGAAAATTCCCACCTCTTCGCCGCCACCGGCGCGGCCATCGACGAAACTCCTGCCGAGGCGCAGCCGCTCAGCGCGCTCATCAAGCGCCTCGACAGCGGCGTGCAGATGGATTTTGAACTCAAGCGCCTGCCGGCGCTCTTTGAAGACGAAGCCGACCTCGAGGCCTTCCGCACCCGTCACCATACGGCGGTCGTGCCGCGCGGCGACCTTGCGACGTATGAAGGCGACTGCTTCCTCGGCTTCGACGCGGGCTCGACGACGACAAAGCTCGCGCTCGTTGGCGAAAAGGGCGAGCTTCTGTACTCGTTCTACGCCAACAATCAGGGCAATCCCATCAAGACTGCCATGCAGGCGGTCCATACGCTGCGCGAGCATCTTCCCGCGGGCGCGCATGCTCCACGGGCTACGGCGAAACGTTGCTCAAGTCCGCGTTCTCGCTCGACGAGGGCGAGGTCGAGACCATCGCTCACTGCACCGCCGCGTCGTTCTTCGACCCGAAGGTCGACTGCGTGCTCGACATCGGTGGTCAGGACATGAAGTGCATCAAGCTCAAGGACGGCGCGGTCGACACAGTACTTCTGAACGAAGCCTGCTCGTCCGGCTGCGGCTCGTTCCTCGAAAACTTTGCCAACTCCCTCGGCATGACGGCGCAGGAATTCGCGCACGAGGCGCTCTTCGCCAAGGCCCCCGTGGACCTCGGCACGCGCTGCACGGTGTTTATGAACTCCAACGTCAAGCAGGCGCAGAAGGAGGGCGCAAGCGTCTCCGATATCTCCGCCGGCCTTGCCTACTCCGTCATCAAGAACGCTCTTTATAAGGTTATCAAGCTCTCCGACGCGAGCGAGCTCGGCTCGCACGTCGTTGTACAGGGCGGCACGTTCTTCAACGAGGCTGTGCTGCGCGCGTTCGAGCGCATCTCCGGCGCGCAGGTGACCTGTCCTGACATTGCGGGCATCATGGGCGCGTTCGGCGCGGCGCTGCTCGCGCGCGACCGCTACCACGGCCAGCAGAGCACGATGCTCTCGCTTGAAGAGATCGAGCAGCTCACGTACAAGACCTCCGCCGCGCGCTGCCAGGGATGCCAGAACCACTGCATGCTCACGGTCAGCATCTTCCCCGGCGGCCGCCGCCACGTGAGCGGCAACCGCTGCGAAAAGGCGCTGCGCGGCGAAAGCGCCGCCAAGCCCGGCGAAAACATCTTCGCCTACAAGCGCGAGCGCATGTTCGCCTATCCCCCGCTCGAGCCGGAAAACGCGCCGCGCGGCGAGATCGGCATCCCGCGCGTGCTGAACATGTATGAAAACTATCCGTTCTGGGCGACGTTCTTCCGTGACCTCGGCTTCCGCGTCATCCTCTCCCCGTTCTCCACGCGCGCGATCTACGAGCTGGGCATGGAGAGCATCCCGTCGGAATCCGAGTGCTACCCCGCCAAGCTCGCCCACGGTCACGCCCAGTGGCTCATCGACCACGGCGTCAAGACCATTTTCCACCCCTGCGTGTTCTACGAGCATCAGGAGGTGCCGGGCGCGCAGAACCATTTCAACTGCCCGATCGTCGTCTCGTATCCCGAGAATATCAAGAACAACGTCGAAGCCGTGACCGACGGCTCCGTGCGCTACCTGCATCCCTTCCTCGCCTTCACGAACGAAAAGGTCGCGTCCGACCGCCTCGTCCGGTTCTGCAAGGAAGTCTGGAACATCCCCGAAAAGGAAACGCGCCATGCCGCCCACCTCGCGTGGGAAGAGCAGCGCAAAGCCAAGACCGACGTCCGCGCCGCGGGCGCAAAGGCGCTCGCCGACATGGAGAAAAACGGCGGCAGCGGCATTGTACTCGCCGGACGCCCCTACCACGTCGATCCCGAGATCAACCACGGCATTCCCGAGCTCATCGCGGCCTATGGCCTGACGGTGCTGACCGAGGACTGCCTGCCCATCGACTTTGTCCCCAAGCGCCCCGTGCGCGTGAACGACCAGTGGGTCTACCACTCCCGCCTCTACACCGCGGCGGAATTTGTCTGCGGGCGCGATGATCTCGAGCTTATTCAGCTCAACTCGTTCGGCTGCGGCCTCGATGCCGTCACGACCGACGAGGTCTGCGAGCTGCTTGAAGAGGGCGGCAAGCTCTACACCTGCCTCAAGATCGATGAGGTCAACAACCTTGGCGCAGTGCGCATCCGCATCCGCTCGCTGCTCGCCGCCGTCGCCATGCGGCGCGAGCGCGGCATCCACTCGACCTCGCACGTGCAGCCCTATGAGCGCGTCTACTACACCAAGGAGATGCAGAAGCAGCACTACACCATCCTCGCCCCCCAGATGAGTCCCATTCACTTCGACCTGCTCGAGCCCATCTTCCGCCACCACGGCTACAATTTCGAGGTGCTGCAAAACGATGACCGCGCCGCCATCGACGCGGGCCTCAAGTACGTCAACAATGACGCCTGCTACCCCTCGATCACCGCGGTCGGCCAGCTGATGGAGGCTGTGACCTCCGGCCGATACGACACAGATCACCTCGCCCTCATCATGTCTCAGACCGGCGGCTGCTGCCGCGCAAGCAACTACATCGCCTTCATCCGCCGCGCGCTCAAAAAAGCTGGCCTTGAGCACATCCCCGTCATCTCGCTCAACGCCAACGGCATGGAGACGAACGAGGGTTTCCGCATCTCGCCGTCCCTGCTGCTGGACGCTGCGCGCGGCGTCGTGCTGGGTGACCTGCTGATGCGCTGCCTCTATCGCGTGCGCCCGTATGAGCTTGAAAAGGGCAGCGCGAACGCGCTGCACCACAAGTGGCGCGACATCTGCATCGACTCGCTGACGAGCGCACACCCCAAGTACAGCTATGCGCAGCTCTGCCGCGGTATTGTCGAGGACTTCGACGCCTTCCCCATTGACGAAACGGTCCGCAAGCCCCGCGTCGGCGTTGTCGGCGAGATTCTGGTCAAATATATGCCGCTCGCCAACAACCACGTCGTCGACCTCTTGGAGCGTGAAGGCGCGGAAGCGGTCGTGCCAGACCTTCTCGACTTCTTCGCCGCGACGATCTACGAGCAGGACTTCAAGCACACGCACTTCGGCAAGGGCTGGACGGCCTCGGCGACCGCCAAGCTCGGCGTTCCGGCGCTCCAGCGCATGCGCCGCCCCGCGATCAAAGCGCTGAAGGCCAGCAAGCGCTTTGAGCCTCCCATGGCCATCGACCATGTGGCAGAGCTTGCAAAGCCTTTCCTTTCGATCGGCAACCAGTACGGCGAGGGCTGGTTTCTCGCCGGCGAGATGGCGGAGCTCATCACCTCCGGTACGCCGAACATCGTGTGTATCCAGCCGTTCGCGTGCCTGCCGAACCACGTCGTCGGCAAGGGCGTCATCAAGGCGCTGCGCGCAGCCTATCCCGGCGCGAACATCGTCGCCGTCGACTATGACCCCGGCGCGAGCGAGGTGAACCAGCTCAACCGCATCAAGCTGATGCTCACCGCGGCGCAGCGCGCGCTGCACGCGCAGGACGACACGCCGAAAAAGCCGCAGCCGCCTGAGGCCCCGACCGTCAGCTTACCGCATGCCAAAGTCGCGATGCTCTGAGCGCAGAAAGCGGCAGAATTTGAAAAATAGGCTTGCTTTCCGCACCTTTCTATGGTATTATAAATACCTGTGAATATAGCGTGATCACACGTTCAACAATTTGGAGGTTTTCACCATGACTTTATTCGTTACGATTCTTCAGCTTCTCTGCGGTCTCATCGTCATCGGCATCGTCCTGTTCCAGAGCGGCAAGTCCGCAGGCTTGAGCGGCGCGATCGGCGGCGTGGCCGATTCCTTCATGGCCAAGAACAAGGCCAAGAGCACGGATGCCCGTCTTGCGCGTGCCACCAAGTGGGTCGGCGCTGCGTTCATCGTCCTGACGCTCGTGCTGAACATGCTGTAAGAGCAAACGAAGCCATAATGAAGAAGAGCGGAAGCAATGCTTCCGCTCTTCTTTTTGCTTTTGGAACTGCTGCTATTATCAAAGCACTCTGCTCTGCGCGCTTTAGCAGCAACCTGTCTCATCGTCCACTTTCCTATTTCAAACGATAAAAAGCCCTT
>CALAAN010000190.1 GCA_937884915.1 uncultured Oscillibacter sp. | reverse complement strand
AACGCCCACGACCTCGGTGACGTCATCGGGGTTGATCGAACCCATCGGGCAGAGCGAGGCGCACACGCCGCAGCGGATGCACTGGTCGACGTCGGTCTTTGGCTTCGCCTTCAGAAACACCTTCGGCTCGCCGTCGAGGCCCAGCGGGCGGTAATACGGCGCGTCGGCATCGCCGTCGACCGTGACGGGCTCTGGATACTCGGTCATCCGCACGATGCGGCCGACGACCGCGGAGCCGAGCTTGGCGAGCTCGGCCATGTCGTCGGAATCGGGGCGGCCTTTGGCCAGCGCGTCGGTAAAGGCGTGGCGGCAGGCAAACGCGCCCGCGCCGATGGTGTGGAAGCCGTCCGCTTCGAGGCAGGCGCAGAGCTCGGCAAGCGAATTGTCAAAGCTGCGATTGCCGAATGTCACGACCGGCACGGCGAGCGCGCCGTTGCCCACAAAGCCGGTCTTCACGAACTCAAGCAGCTTGTTCGGCAACTTGCCCGCATAAGTCGGCATGCCGAAGACGACGAGGTCGCTCTCGGCAAACTCGTATTTTTCCTCTCGCGCGGCGGGCAATGTGAAGTCGCGCACCTCAAGCGGCACTTCAAAGCTGACGGCGAGTGCGTTGGCGAGCGTGGTGGTCACTTTTCTCGTGTTGCCGGTGGCACTGAAATAGACTGCGTAAACCTGAGAAATGTTCATGGGATCCTGCCTTCTTTCTTGTTGTTCGGGGCGCTGCCCGCCCTTACAGGGAAAAATCCTCGGACGTGTACTTGTCGTTCAGCGTGGCCGGACGCGGCGGCACGCGCTTGAGCGGATCGTAGCAGAAGTGGCGGCAGTGGTCGGCAGAGTCGACCACGCCGCGGCGGGAGCAGATGACCTGCCCTTCGCTGATGACAGATCCGCTCTTGCAGTAAGCGCAGTGCTTTTCAATGTCCTTGCGGAACAGATGGAACATGGTCTCCCTCCCTTTTCTTTTACAGGCTGCGGACGACGAGCTTGCCGTCCTCCATCGACGCATGGATCTGCGTGACTGGGTGCTCGTAGGAGTCGATGATCTGCGCGGCCATGACATCCTCGAGCTCCTTCTGAATGGTGCGGCGCAGATTGCGCGCACCGTAGGTCGCGGAATAGGACTTTTTGACGAGGTACGCCTCGACGTCTTCATCCCACGTGAAGTGCAGGCCCTTGTCCTCGAGGCTCTTTTGCAGGTCACCAAGCATGATGCGGGCGATGCCGGCGAAGTTCTTCTCGTCAAGGCGGTTGAAGCAGATGACCTCGTCCACGCGGTTCAAAAATTCGGGGCGCAGGAACTCGCCGAGCGCCTTCATGGCGCGATCACGGTTCTGCTCGTTCACCGTGTGGCCGAAGCCGACGGTGCCCTCCTTGCGCTCGCTGCCCGCGTTGGACGTCATCACAATGACGGTGTTTCCAAAATTGACCTTGCGGCCGTGGGAGTCGGTGATCTCGCCGTCGTCGAGAATTTGCAGCAGGACGTTCATCACGTCGGGATGCGCCTTTTCGATCTCGTCGAAGAGGATGACAGCGTAGGGCTTGCGGCGAATCTTTTCGGTGAGCTGACCGGCCTCGTCATAGCCGACGTAGCCCGGAGGCGAGCCGACGATGCGAGAGACCGAGTGCTTTTCCATAAACTCGGACATGTCGAGACGGATCAGCGCGTCGGGCGAGTTGAAGAGATCCTGCGCCAGCTGCTTGACAAGCTCGGTCTTGCCGACGCCCGTGGGGCCGACGAAGATGAAGCTCACCGGCTTGTGCTTGGGCGAAATGCCAACGCGGTTGCGGCGGATCGCCGCGGCGACGGCCTCAACAGCCTCGTCCTGACCGACGATGTGCTCTTTGAGGCGCTTATCAAGCTCGCTCAGGCGGCGGAACTCATCCTCGCGGATGCGCGAGGCGGGAATCTTCGTCCAGAGCTCGATCACGCGGGCGAGGTTGTCCATCGTGAGCTGCGGGTCACCCTGCGCGCAGAGCGCGTCGAGCTCGGTCTGCGCCTTGATGGTAAGGCTCTTGAGCTCGGCAAGGCGCTCAAAGTCCGGCTCCTCCGCACCCTGCAAGAGCTCGCGCTCCTTGTCGTAATCCTCGATCTCGCGGCGCAGCTCCATGCGGCGGTTGATGTTCTTGTCATGCAGGTTGAGGTCCGAGCACGCCTCGTCGATGAGGTCGATGGCCTTGTCGGGCAGGAAGCGGTCGGTGATGTAGCGCTCGGACAGCAGCACCGCCTGACGCAGAATGCCCTCGGGAATCTTGACACCGTGGTACTGCTCATAGTAGTGGGCGATGCCCTTCAAAATTTTAAGCGTGTCCTCCATGTTCGGCTCGCTGACCGTGACCGGCTGGAATCGGCGCTCGAGCGCGGTGTCCTTTTCGATGTGCTTGCGGTACTCGGTGAACGTCGTCGCGCCGATGACCTGGATCTCGCCGCGGGAGAGCGCGGGCTTTAAGATGTTGGCGGCGTTCATGCTGCCCTCGGCGTCGCCCGCACCGACGATATTGTGCACCTCGTCGATGACGAGGATGACATTGCCCATCTTGCGGATCTCCTCGATGAGGCCCTTCATGCGGCTCTCGAACTGGCCGCGGAACTGCGTGCCCGCGACGAGCGCGGTGAGGTCAAGAAGATAGACCTCCTTGCTTCTCAGCTTGAACGGCACATCGCCCGCGACGATGCGCTGGGCGAGGCCTTCGGCGATGGCGGTCTTGCCGACGCCCGGTTCGCCGATCAGGCAGGGGTTGTTCTTCTGGCGCCGGTTCAGGATCTGGATGACGCGCTCGATCTCCTCCTCGCGGCCGACGACCGCGTCGAGCTTGCCGTCGCGTGCGCGCTGGGAGAGGTTGATGCAGTAGGAGTCGAGGAACTTGTGCTTGCTTCCCTTTTCGACCTTTTTATTGCTGCGCGGGCTCTGCGTCTGCTCGGCGTCGCCGCCGTTTGGCGCGTCGTTCGCGGCGGGATTCCCGCCGAAAAAGCGGCTCAGGAACGGGAACGTGGCGGTCTTGCCGTCCTCGTCCTCGTTGTCGGCGTCCGGATCATCGGCGTCGGTCAGACCTTCTAAGTTCTCCGCGCCGCCGAATGCGCTCATCATCTCGTTGGAGATATTGTCAAGGTCCTCATCGGTGATGCCCATGCGGCGCATCATCTCGTCCACCTGCGGAAGTCCGAGATTTTTCGCGCATTTAAGGCAAAGTCCTTCGTTAACGTTCTGTCCGTTTTCCTGACGGGTGATGAACACAACGGCGATATTCTTTTTACATCTGGAACAAAGTTGCGGCTGCATAGTATTTCCTCCTTGGGGGTAAAAATCAGGGTAACAGCGCAGCGATCAGGCTGCGCGGGGTATGGCTCATAAAAAACGATAGCAGATACGTGCCCTCATAGTCGGCAAAGGCCTTGACGCCGAGCTTCGGTGCAACGTCGCAGACGAGAAACAGCAAAAGCGCGCTCTCGATGAGGCCCAGCGCACCGCCGCCGAGGGTGTTGAGCGCGTTCAACACCGGCAAGTCCAACACCTTGTCAATGCCGCCCGTCACTAAGCGGAGCAGCACCGTGAGCACAAGGAAGCACAGCACGAACACAAGCGTCCGAGCAACGTCCTTACGGCGGCCAAGGCCGCGTCGTGCGCGGCGTTGCGCAGCGACTGGCGCACCGCGCCATCCAGATCGAAGCGCAGCAGCTTTTTGAGAAGGCCCGTCACCGCGAGCGGCGAATCATCCTGCTGAACGTTTCCCCCCCCCTGCGCGGCGTCGCCGTTTGGCGTTTCGCCCGAGGCATCGCTTTCTGTCGGGGTCCCCCCCTCGATCTGCGGGACGCCGCCCTCTGCTGTTTTCTCCTCGGTGCTGAACCATTCCTCCACGCTCTTTTCGACGCGCGGCATCAGCATGTCGGTCACGGGCTCGGTCAAAACGTCGGTCAGAAGCGACGCGCCGATCAGCGCGAGCACGATCGCAGCGAGCGCCATAAAGCTGCGGAACAGGCCGCGCTTTGCGCCGAACACGACGCCTAATATGAGCACGAGCGCGAAGACCGCGTCGGTCATAATACCATTATTCACATTTCCCGCGCTCCTTTCAAGTCATAAATTGTAACATTTTTAGCGTTTTACAGAAATTACGGAATATAAAGCCAGGCGGACGACGAGCCGATCAACACCGCCGTGCCGTCCTCGCGCATGATGACGGAGCGCGCGTACTCCGTGCCGTCCAGCCGCGCGTATTCCTGCAGCTGCGGCGTGTAGAGCACCAGGCTGTCGCTGTACAACACGGCGATGTACTTCCCCGCCGCGGACATCGATAAAACCTCCTGACTGCTGTCAAGGCTCGCCAGCTCCGTCCCGTCGGACGAGACGGTCACGAGCTTCAAGGTGCTGCCCGAGCGGTAGCGGCTGAGCAGCAGCGCCGCGTAGTTGTCGCCGCCCATACTCGAGCCGCGCAGATACGGATATTCATAATGATAGCTGCCCGCGAGCGTGCCGCTCGTCGAAAACAGCGTCAGCGCCTCGTCCGTCAGGCATGAGAGCGTTCCCGCCACGCTGTCGAGCGATAAAACGAGCGAGCCGGTCAGCGTGTTGACCGAGTCCGCCTTATCGCTGTCGAGGGAATAGATGCTCACCGTGTCGGCAAACGAACCGTCCGACTCGCCGAGCGTCACCGCCGCCATGCGCTTGCAGTCGCGCATGACGACTGCGTCGATGACGTAGTGCTCGGAGGAATTGAAAGCGAAGATTTTCTCGCCCGAGGCGTCGTACACCGTGACGGCGGACTTGTAGCCGCTCTTTTCGGCGTTGAGCGCCAGATAGTCCGAGGAATTGACGCTGACCGACAGGATATTGCCGCTGCACTCGCCGCTCATATCGCGCACAAGGCCGCTCGATGAATAGATCAGCAGCGTCTGCCCGCCGACATCGTACACCGCGGCGGTCTGTCCACCGATGGCGACGGCAGGATTCGTCAGCTTCACGCTCATGCTGTCTACCACGCTGCCGCTGCTGCTGTAGATCGACACGCCCGTCGTCGAGGCGACGATCAGATGGTCGCCGAGCAGCGCAAAGGTATTGCTGCGGTCGTTGCTGAACGAACACAGCTCTACCTTGCCCTGCTCATCCTGCGTGACTTTATTATAGGAGAAAAGGCGGCGCACGCTGTCAAGGCTGCTGAGGTCTTTCCACGCCGCGGCAACGACCACGGCCAGCACGACCACGAGCGCCAGAAGCACCGTCAGCGCCCGCTTGAGCCCGCCGCCCGAGCGGCGCGGGGCCGCCTGCGAGCGACGAAGTTCTTCGCATGTTCCCTTTTCCTCTTTGAGATCATTCATTGAGTCGTTCATCCTCATACCAAAGTCTCGTCATGTAAAGTCCGCCCGGCGGCACCGTGGGGCCGGCGAGTGAGCGGTCGCCGGAGGCCAGGATCTCGGGGATATCCTCGGGCGTGAGCTTCCCCTCGGCGGCGTAGAGCACCGTGCCGGTGATCGCCCGTACCATGTTATACAGGAACCCGTCCGCGCAGACCTTGAGCTCCAAAAGATCACCCGAGCGCGACACGCGGCAGTAGTGCACGGTGCGCACGGTGGTCTTTGTCTCCGTGCCGACGGAGCGGACAGCGCGGAAGTCGTGCGTGCCCTCGAAGGCGCGCGCCGCGCGGTCCATCACCTCTTCATCGAGGTGCTTGGGGTAAAAATACGCTCTGTTAACGTAGAACGGGTTTTTGATGCGGGAATTGTAGATGCGGTAGGTGTATTCCTTTTTCTGGCACGAGAGGATCGCGTTGAAATCCTCCGCCACCTCAAGCGCCTCGCGCACGACAATGTCCTCCGGCGTGTGCGTGTTGATGGCAAACGGCAGCCGCTCGACCGGAATGCGCGACTCGGTGTGGAAATTGGCGATGTAGCGCTCGGCGTGCACACCCGCGTCCGTGCGGCCGCAGCCGACGAGCTTGACGTTCCCGCCGCAAACCCTCGAGAGGCCCTTTTCCATCGTCTCGCAGACGCTGGAGACCGTTTTCTGCACCTGCCAGCCGTGATAGGCCGTGCCGTTATACATGAGCTTGAGGGCGATGTTTCGCATAAAAGCGTCCTTTCTTCTTATCGCAGTGCGATGACCGCGGCCACGAGCACGGCGTAGTAGCCGAGCACCAGATAGTCGCGCGTCTGATAGTGCAGCACGTTGA
This sequence comes from uncultured Oscillibacter sp., assembly GCA_937884915.1. Lineage (GTDB taxonomy): Bacteria > Bacillota > Clostridia > Oscillospirales > Oscillospiraceae > Hominicoprocola. The sequence continues at coordinate 11,577 of CALAAN010000190.1, read as the reverse complement.
GCTTCGTGCGGCCTTCGTCGCCGTGGTAGCAGCGGCATTCCATAGCCGTCGCCAGCTCGTCTGCGCGGCGGAACGCGCTGACAAACAGCGGCACAAGCAGCGGCACAAGCGCCTTGGCACGCTGCATGAGGCTGCCGGTCTCAAAGTCGGCGCCGCGCGCTTTCTGCGCAGACATGATCTTATCCGTCTCTTCGATGAGCGTCGGGATGAAGCGAAGCGCGATCGACATCATCATCGCGAGCTCATGCACGGGAACCTTGATCTTCTTGAGGGGGCCAAGTAAGCTCTCCAACCCATCCGTCAGGCGGATGGGAGAGGTCGTATACGTGAGCAGGAACGTGCCCATGATGAGCAGCGTGATGCGCAGCATCATCGTGATGGCGGCGCGCACACCCTCGATCGTGATGCGGAAAATCCAGAAATGGCACAGCTCTGTGCCGGGGGTGTAAAAAAGGTTCAGCAGCGCCGTGAACGCGATGATGAACAGCACCGGCTTTAACCCCTTGAAGAGCGCCTTCGCGCCCACGCGCGAGATGCGCACGGCGACGATCAGCGTCAGAATGAGAAGGCCGTAGGCGATAAAGCTCTTCGCCGTGAAGAGCGCCACGACGTAGAGCACCGTGACGAGGAGCTTTGTGCGCGGGTCGAGCTTATGGGCGAGTGTGTCGCCCGGGAAAAACTGGCCGAGCGTGATATCCTTCAGCATTTCTTGCCGCCCCCTCTCTTGAGCGCGACAAGCTCTTCGCTGAGCTCATCGACGGTGTAGACGGCGGGATCAATGGCAATGCCCTTGTCGCGCAGCGCCATTGCGATGCGCGTGACCTGCGGCACATCGAGGCCCGCAGTCATCAGCTCGTCGCCACGGGCAAAGACCTCGCGCGGCGCGCCGCTCATCAGCACATGGCTGTCCGACAGGACAACAATGCGGTCGACGTTTTTCGCGATCTCCTCCATGCTGTGGCTCACGAGCACAACGGTCGTGCCGCGCGCGCGGTGGAATTCGCGGATGTTCGCGAGCAGCTCTTCCCTGCCCTGCGGGTCAAGGCCGGCGCTCGGCTCGTCGAGCACGAGCACCTCGGGCTCCATCGCGATGACGCCCGCGATGGCCACGCGGCGCTTCTGTCCGCCAGAGAGGGCGAACGGCGATTTTTCCAGCAGATCGTCGGTCAGGCCAGCAAAGTGCGCGGATTCGCGCACGCGGCGGTCGATCTCGTCTTTGGACAGGCACATGTTCGTCGGGCCGAACGCGATATCACGGTAAACGGTCTCTTCAAAGAGCTGGTATTCCGGATACTGGAACACGAGTCCCACGCGGAATCTTACATCCCTGATTTTCTTCGGGTCGGCCCAGATGTCCTCCCCACCAAGCAAAATGCGGCCGGAGGTCGGCTTGAGCAGACCGTTCAGGTGCTGGATCAGCGTCGACTTGCCGCTGCCCGTGTGGCCGATGATGCCCAAAAATTCGCCGCGATAGATCGCAAGCGACATATCCTGCACCGCACTGCGGCAGAACGGCGTGCCCTCGCCGTAGGTGTGCGTCAGGTTTTCTACACGAATGATCTCTTCCAAGGTTACAGTCCTCTTAGGTAAAATTTTTCGCAATGGCGTCCGCGCATTCCTCTACGGTGATGGCGTCCACGGGGACGTCCATGCCCGCCTCGCGCAGGGAGAAGAGCAGCGAGACCGTGTCCGGCACGGCAAGACCGATGTCCTCAAGCTCTTCTTTGCGGGTGAAGACCTCGCGCGGCTTGCCGTCCATGACGACAAGGCCGTCGTTCATCACGATCACACGGTCGGCGTGCTCGGCCTCGTTCATGTGGTGGGTGATGAGAACGACCGTGATGCCCTGCTCGCGGTTGAGCTTTTCGACGGCGGTGAGCACCTCGCGCCGGCCGATGGGGTCGAGCATGGCGGTCGCCTCGTCGAGCACGATGCACTCGGGCTTCATCGCCAGAACGCCAGCGATGGCGATGCGCTGCTTCTGTCCGCCGGAGAGCAGGTGCGGCGCATGCTTGGCATACTGCGTCATGCCGACGGCCTCGAGCGCATCGTCCACGCGCTTTCGGATCTCGGCGCTCGGCACGCCCAGATTCTCGGGCGCGAACGCGACGTCCTCTTCGACGACGTTCGCCACGATCTGGTTGTCGGGGTTCTGGAACACCATGCCCACGCGCCTGCGGATTTCGAGCAGGAGCGATTCGTCCATCGTGTCCATGCCCTCGACATAGACCTTACCGCCGCTTGGCAGCAGGACTGCGTTGAAGGTCTTGGCGAGCGTCGATTTGCCGCTGCCGTTGTGGCCGAGGATCACGACAAAGCTGCCGCGCTCGATGGTCACATCCACCCCGCGCAGTGCGCGGGTGTTCACCTGGTCTTCCGTGCCCGGATAGGTGAAGGCCAGGTCTTGGGTCTTGATCATTTCCATAAAAGTTGCGTTCCTTAATCGTTATCCCGAAAGAGCCTTTCGGGGATTCATCGCCGCAAAGCGGCGGATTCCTTTATTCCGAGAACCAGCGCCCCGTCGCGCCGCAGGGCAGCGCAAGCCCCGTCTCCGTGACGGGAAGGCCAAGCTCGTCCCACGTGACCTTGCCGCCGTACTTTTCCGCGACGAGCAGGTGCAGCATGTAGCCGAGCACCGAGGGGGCAAGCCCCGTCGTATACGAGTTGATGATGACAAAAAGCGGCTTGTCCGATAAGACCTGCGCGCAGAGCTTCACGAACGGGAACAGGTTGTCCTCCAGCTTCCAGACCTCTCCCCCTGGGCCGCGGCCGTAGCTCGGCGGGTCCATGATGATGGCGTCGTACACCTTGCCGCGGCGGATCTCACGCTCGACAAATTTCGCGCAGTCATCGATGATCCAGCGCACCGGCGCGTCGGCAAGGCCGCTGACGCGCGCGTTCTCGCGCGCCCAGTTCACCATGCCCTTCGCCGCGTCCACATGGCAGACCTGCGCGCCCGCCGCCGCACACGCGACCGTCGCGCCGCCGGTGTAGGCAAAGAGGTTCAGCACACGGATGGGCCTGCCCGCGTTTTTGATCTTCTCGCGTGCAAAGTCCCAGTTGACGGCCTGCTCGGGGAACAGGCCCGTGTGCTTAAAATTCATGGGCTTGACCTGAAATTTGAGGTCCTTATAGTTCACTGTCCAGTTCTCTGGCAGCTTTTCCTTGTCCCAGTGTCCGCCGCCGGAGGACGATCGGTAATAGCGGCCCTGCGCATTGCGCCAGCCGCGGTTCGTGCGCGGCGTCTCCCAGATCGCCTGAGGGTCAGGCCGCACCAGAATTTGCTTTCCCCAGCGTTCGAGCTTTTCTCCGCCGCCGCAGTCCAGCAGCTCATAATCTTCCCAACCGTCCGCGATCCACATACATTTTCTCCTTTGCCGCATGGGCATACTTGTTCATAATAATCAATGTATTATACTACGCATTCAATTGAATAGTCAATGTATAAATCGTGAACGATCCTGCGCCATTCGCTTAATTTTCTTTTCCCGTGGACTTTGCCGCGCGCTTGTGGTATGCTGGCAGAAACGACACAAGGAAAGCTGGTCTTTTTTGATGGATAAACTGCTGCTGCACTCCTGCTGCGCGCCCTGCTCGGTCTACTGCGTGGACACGCTGCGCGCCGACGGCATTGAGCCCACGTCGCTCTGGTTCAACCCGAACATCCACCCCTGGACGGAGTATGACGCGCGCCGCCGCACGTTGCTCGAATACGGGGAAAGAGAGCATGTGGAGGTGCATATTTTAGAGGATTACGGCCTGCGCGACTTTGTCCGCGCCGTGAGCGCCGACATTGACCGCCGCTGCGCGCACTGCTACACCATCCGCCTCGGCACGGCGGCCAAATACGCCGCCGACCACGGCTACGACGCGTTCACGTCGTCGCTCCTCATCTCCCCGTACCAGAACCACGAGCTCTTAAAAGCCGTGGGCGAGACGATGGGCAAGCAGTACGGCGTGGAGTTCTATTATCGTGACTTCCGCCCCGGCTTTCGCGAGGGGCAGGCCAAGGCGCGCGAGATGGGCCTCTACATGCAGAAATACTGCGGCTGCATCTTCTCCGAAGAGGATCGCTACTTGACCAAAATTAAAAAAGCGAAAAAACGCTACGCCGAAGAATAAATATCTTACAAAAGGCAAGACCCGTTGGATGCTCCAACGGGTCTTTTTTCATTCTACCGCGGCGATCAGCGCGTCGTGCACGAGCTGCAGGGCGCGCTCTGCGTCGTCGCGCAGGACGTAAAAGCTCATGAACCGCTCTCCCGCCGCAACGGCGAAGACGGTGATCTCCGCCCGCTCGAGTGCCGTGACGGCGATCTTCTCTTTCTCGATGCTCGGCAGCGCGCTGCCGACCGCCGTGATGGCCGCAAGGCGGCTCCGCTCGCTCTTTTTCTGCGTCACGCCAACGACGCTTGCATCTTCGTCCGTTTCGCAAACGACGCTGCCCGCGCCCCCTTCCCTGCACGAGCGCACGGTGATGGGAACGCCGCCCGCCTGCGCGAGCGCGACGCTGCGGTCGTGCAGCACCTGTGCGCCCTTCTGCGCGAGCAGCAGCATGTCGTCATACGAGATCACCTCGCGCCGCACAGCGTTTTGGCAGATGCGTGGGTCGGAGGAAAAAATGCCGTCCACGTCTGTGTAGATGATGAGCTCGTCGGCCTTCAGCGCCGCGGCGAGCGCCACCGCGCTCGTGTCCGAGCCGCCGCGTCCGAGCGTCGTGACGTCGCCTCGCTCGTCGACGCCCTGAAAGCCCGCCGCGACCACGACGCGGCCCTCGGCCAATTCCCTTTGGATGCGCGCGGTGTCGATCAGCTCGATTTCCGCGTTTCCGTGCGTGCCGTCCGTCTCGATGGGGATCTGCCAAGCGCAGAGGGACACGGCCTCCACGCCGATGGATTGCAGCGTCATCGCGCCGAGCGCGGCGCTCATCTGCTCGCCCGCGGAGAGCAGCATATCGAGCTCGCGCGGCGAGGGGTACTCGCTGATCTCCTTTGCCTTTTGCAGCAGACCGTCCGTCGTGTCGCCCTGCGCGGAGAGGACGACGACCACGTCGTCGCCTTCGTCGACCCGCGCTTTGACGATGCGCGCCATGCGCAGAAGGTGCTCATAGTCGCGCACGGAGCTGCCGCCGAATTTCTGTACGATCAGGCTCATAAGAACCACTTCCAACAAAAAATGGATTGACAGCGCTCACTCTCAGCCGCTGCCAATCCATCGTATGAACTTGTACGAGCCCGCGTGACTCAGGCCGCGAGGATATCGAAGCGCACCACGCCCTCGAGCGCGAGCGCCCGCGCCATCATCTCTTCGATGGACTCCTGCATCTCGGACGTCTCGGCCGAGATCGTCACCGCGGCGCAGCCGTTGGTGGGAATGCTCTGGTTGATGGTCAGAATATTCGCGCCCGAACCGGCAAAAATAGAAAGGACGTCGGACAATACGCCCGGGTTATTCTTGAGCATCGTGTAGAACGTGATGATGCGGCCGGTCTTCATGTCGTTGAAGGGGCGCACCGCATCGCGGTACTTATAAAATGCGCTGCGGCTGATGCCGACGGCGCGGGCGGCGTCGCCCGCGGTGCGCACCTCGCCGGACTGGAGCATGCGCTTCGCCTCCGCCACCTTGATAAAAATTTCCGGCAGAGCTTCTGCCGAGACCAAATAAAATTTCGTTGCAGGCGCCATAATGTTTCTCCTATGCGGTCATCTGTCTTTATATGGCAGGATTTTAGCATATCTTAACGCATATTGCAACACTTTTTTCGATGGGAGGCTTGCAAAATTTGAATGAAGAACGGCTGAGACGCTTTCTCTCCTTGTCGCTTGCGCTTTTCATGGGTGCATCGCTCTTTTACGTCTGCTTCCGCTATGTGCTGCCGTGGTGCCTGCCGTTTCTGCTGGCACTGCTCGTCGCGGCGCTGCTCGAGCCGGTTGTTCAGTATCTGCGGCAGAAATTTCACTTTCAGCGCGGCTTTTCCGCCCTTGTCCTGACGCTGACGCTGCTGTTCCTTCTCGGCGGGCTTCTGTCGCTTCTGTGGTCCACGCTGCTTTCTCAAATGAACGCGCTGCTCGCCGCCGCACCCGCATTTTTCGACGCGATCCCCACTGCGGCGGATGATCTGCTCTCCCGCCTCGAACAGTTCAGCGCGTCGAGTCCCGAATGGCTCAACGGCTATCTGCACGAGCAGCTTTTCAGGGCCGTCACGGACGCGGACAGCCTGCTGCGCTCGCTGTCTTCGCGCGCGATGGCGTGGCTCGGCTCAGCTGCCGCGGCGCTGCCGGGCGGCGTGCTCGCCATTGCGACGGGTGTGCTTGCGATCTTCTTCACCTCGGCGTCGTACCCCGATCTCTGCGCGGCGCTCGAGCGCGCCATGCCGGAAGAAGCAATGCAAAAGCTGCGGCTCTTTCGCGGCGGCGTGATGCGCTCGCTCGCGCGGTGGCTGCGCGCGCAGGCGACGCTGTCGCTCATCACGTTTATTGAGCTGCTGCTCGGCTTTCTCCTCATGCATCAGAGCTATTCCCTGCTGCTCGCCTTTCTCATCACGCTGCTCGACGCGCTGCCGGTCTTCGGCACGGGCACGGCGCTTGTACCGTGGGCGGTCTTCACGCTGCTGTTCGGCTTCCCGCCCAAGGCCATCGTGCTCCTTGCGCTCTACCTCTGCACGCTCATCACGCGCAACACGCTCGAGCCCAAGCTTCTCTCCGCGCAGGCGGGACTGCCGCCGGTGGCGTCGCTCTTCGCGATGTACCTCGGCTACTGCACATTCGGCGTGGCGGGGATGGTGCTCTTTCCCTTTCTCCTGCTGCTGTTCGCGCAGATTCGGAACGCAAAAGCGGAAGCTGCCGCATAAAAAAGAGAACGGTTTGCACCGTTCTCTCTTTTTTATTTTGTTTACCGGCCTGTGCCGCCGTTGTTCAGCAGCCAGTTGAGAAACTGGCCATTGTCGCCGGCGGTTTCCCCTCCGGCGCTTTCGCCCGCCGTGCCGGTGTTGTCGGACGGCGTCTGCCCGCCATTGTCACCGCCCGTATTCTCTCCGCCGGTGGTGTCGCCGTTGTCACCACCGCTATCATCCGGTGCATCCGGATCCGGCGTGGGCTCAAGCGGCGTTGTATGCATTGTACACACGCCGCTGTACGCCAGATCGCTGTAGAGCTGCACCGTGCCGCTGTTCGTATGCACCGGCTCACCCGCGGGGATCGACGAGATAAGCCCCTCCTCCAGCTGCGCCTGATACGTCGCCTGAAGCGCGGCGCTCAAAGGTGTCGTGAGCAGCTCGCGCTTGTAGCCCCAGCCGCTGCTGACGTTCGGCTGGCTCAGATCGAGCACATAAGCCGTCGTGACGTTCGGGCAGTAGTCGGAGGCAAGCATGCCGGAATCGGCACAGACGGTCACGCTGATGTGTCCGTCGCAGGTCAGCGTGGGCGCGTAGTCCTTTGCGACCTTGACGGTATGCGCAGGGCACGCGGACGAGGCCAGAAGTCCCGTCTGCGTACAGACCGTCACGCTGACCATGTCGGCGCTGCTCACTTCAAAGTCCTTGTTCGGCAGGCCCTCGTGAACCTTGCTCATAAACGTCTTCCACAGCGTGGCCGCGGGGTTGCCGCTCGCCACGATGCGCGTCGGCGTATCGTAGCCGACCCAGACCGCCGCCGTGTAGTACGGCGTGTAACCGACGAAGTAACGGTCGTTGTTGCTGTTGGTCGAACCGGTCTTACCGGCGATCGTCATGCCGGAGAAGTTCGCGCCCGTACCCGTACCGCTGCGCACGACGTTTTTCAGCAGCTCGTTCATCGCGTAGGCGGTGCTCTCCTTCATCGCGACATGGGATTCGCTCTTATTTTCAAGGATGACGTTGCCGTTGTGGTCGCGCACCTCGGTATACGTTCTCGGCGTGGTGTAAACGCCGCCGCGGGCGAAGGACGCATAGGCTGCGGCCATCTCGCGCGTGGTCACGCCCTTGGAAAGGCCACCGAGCGCGAGCGCACCCGCCGCGGTCATGTCGTCGTTCGTGAGCGTCGTGAAGCCGAGGTTCTCGGTCATAAACGCATACGACGCAGGCAGCGTCAGCTTCATCGCTGTGCGCACCGCCGTCGGGTTGGACGAATTGCGGATGGCGTCCTGCAGCGTCATAATGCTGCGGTAGCCCGAGTAGGCGTTCACCGGCCAGGCGCTGCCATTGAGCATCTCAACGGGATAGTCGTCGATGACGCTCGCGGGCGTGATGACGCCGGCGTCCAGCGCGGGTGCGTAAACGCTCAAAGGCTGAACCGCACTGTCGCACGACCGTCGAATAGTCGAGCAGAAACCGGCCCTCGCGCTCACCCACGCGGCCCGCGACAGCGACGATGTCGCCCGTCGAGTTGTCGATGATCGTCGCGCCGGACTGGAGCAGCTGCCCCTTGGACGAGGTGTAATTGAGGTTATTGCGGTCGGCATAGACACTCTCGACGATGGACTGGATCTCGGGGTCCACCGTGCAGTAAATGGAGTAGCCGCCGGTGTAGAGCATATCCTTCGCGACCGACTCATCATAGCCGAGCTGTTCGTGCATGTCGGCAACGATATCGTTGAACATGCGCTCGACAAAGTAGGAGTCATACGTCGTGTTCGCCGCACTGTCCGCCCTGCTCGCCACATTGTCGGAGGGAACAAAGTCCGCATCCCAGGTGAAGACGAGCGGCTCGGTCTTCGCCTGCTCATACTCTTCGTCGCTGATCGCGCCGAGCTCGTTCATCTTATAGAGAACGGTGAGCTGGCGCTCCTTGTTCTGCTCGCGGTACCAGTCGCCGCGCGCGGGGTCGTATTTATAGGGGAACTGCGTGATGCCGACGATGGACGCCGCCTCCGCGATGCTCAGCTCACCCACGGTCTTGCCGAAGTAACCCTCGGCCGCGGCCTCGATGCCGTAGCAGCCGTTGCCGAAGTACACCGTGTTCAGATACGTCTCGAGGATCTCATCTTTCGAGTAGTTCTTCTCGAGCCGCAGCGCGCGGAAGATCTCCCTCACCTTACGCTTGATGGTCACCGCGTCGTCGCCGGTCACGTTTTTGATGACCTGCTGGGTGATCGTCGAGCCGCCGCGGGTCGATGTGCCGGTGAGCTTGCCAAGGATGGCCTTGGCCGTGCTCTTCCAGTCCACGCCGTGGTGGCTGTAAAAGCGCTCATCCTCAATGGAGATCAGCGCATCCTTTACGTGCTTTGGAACATCGTCGATGCTGACGAGCGTACGGTTTTCCGCACCGTGGAGCTTTGTGAGCTCCACCCACTCCCCGCTCGTCTTGTCCTGATAATAGACCGTCGAGCTCTGCTTGAGCGTGTAGGCCGAAATATCGACGTCCAGATCGAGCGACGTGTGCACGTAGACCATGAAGATGGCGAAAAACATCAGGCAGGTCGTAAGTCCGATGGCCAGAATGGTGCCAACGACCCGCTTGGCCGTGCCGGATTTTTTCTTTCTGTGCGTCTGATGCGTCGGGTGCTGGGTGTGCTGTCTTCGGGGCGTCTGGTTGTCTGCGCGGTTTTCTTCCATAAAGCGCCTCCTCCTTTGCGATAGAAATATGCGCAAGCGCGCATAGCCGATTTTCAATAGTGAGGCAGAATATAGTATAGCACGGCTGTCAAGTGGTACGTATCTTGTCTTGCATTTTGCCGCAAGGTGCGGTATAATGCGAGCACAAACTTTCAGGAGGTGTTCCCCCATGAACGATGAGTTCGGCCCCAATTTCGTCACGCTGACCGATGACGAGGGCAACGATATAGAGCTGGAATACGTCGACGCGCTCGAGCATAACGGCACGACGTATATGGCCTTCTTCCCCGTGGTCGAAGAGGACAGCGAGGATGAGGAAAACGAAGAGGAATACGGTCTCGTGATCCTCAAGAGCCAGATGGAAAACGGCGAGGAGTTCCTTGTCACCATCGACGACGAAGATGAGATCGACAGGGTCTACGACCTCTTCATGGAGCAGATCCTTTCTGACGAGGAATAAGCGCTCTTGCGACGGATTTTTTCCGTTCTTCGCGGTAAACTGAATAGTGCCCTGCGGGGTGCGTGATAAGTTCTTTATAAACCCACATTTCGTCATAAGGGACGCCGGTACGCTCCGGTGGTTTGCAGGCCTCCCGGCTGCCGTCTGCGGCTGGACGTTGGAAGCAATAAAGCCGGACAGAGGCGACCCACCTGTCCAGAATGGTGCAGGTTTGACGGGGCTTACACGGCCGCTGCGGGGCATCTTTTTATCTTTCCACGGATTGCACAAAATTACGTTTTTATTTTCTACGTCGGTTTAGACGAAAAAAACGTGCATTTTGTTCCTGCTTCCTGTAAAATATTCTTGCAAACTAAATTACCGTCTGGTAGCTGCAACGTAGTGCTTCGCGCACGGGCTGTACGGTCTCCCCTGTTGGGGAGATGATAGGTCTGTGTGAGGGGCGCTTTTTTCTTTCCCCTTGCGGTGCCGCTTTGCGGCGGGGAAAAGGCAAAAGAAAAAGGAGGAGCAAAACTTATGAAACTTGTCACCAACGGTCGTCTCATCACCCGCGACGCAGACGCGCAGGGCTATTACGAGCACGGCGCCGTCGCCTTCGAGGGCACGAAGATCGTCGAAGTCGGCGAGGAAGCAGCGCTTCGCGCCAGGTATCCCGGCGCCGAGATCATCGACGCCAGGGGCGGCGTCATCATGCCCGCGTTCATCAACGCGCACACGCACATCTACTCCGCCCTCGCCCGCGGTCTCTCCATCGTCGGCAACAATCCGACGAACTTCTACGAAGTGCTCGACGGCACGTGGTGGGCCATCGACCGCCATCTGATGATGGATGGCACGAGGGCATCCGCCACCGCGCTGTACATGGACTCCATCAAGCAGGGCGTGACGACAATCTTTGACCACCACGCCTCTTACGGCGAGATCCCCGGCTCGCTCCACACGATCGCCGAAGAAAGCAAGCGTCTGGGCCTTCGCTCCTGCCTCTGCTACGAGGTATCGGACCGCGACGGCGAAGAAAAGTGCCTACAGGCCATTCAGGAAAACGCGGACTTTATCACCGAATGCGAGAAGAACAAGGACCCGATGCTCGCGGCAATGTTCGGCGGCCACGCGCTGTTCACGATCTCTGATAAGACCTTCGACCGCATGGTCGAGGCCAACAATGGCCGCACGGGCTACCACATCCACGTGTCCGAGGGCATGAACGATGTGTACGACTCCCTTCAGAATTATGGCCGCCGCCCCGTCCAGCGTTTGCAGGATCACGGCATCCTCGGCCCCAGGACCATCCTCGGCCACTGCATCCACGTCAACACCGCCGAGATGGAGATCATCAAGGAGACCGGCACGATGGTCGTGAACAATCCGGAATCCAACATGGGCAACGCCATCGGCATCTGCCCCGTGATTCAGCTCTACAAGCGCGGCATCCTGCTCGGCATGGGCACCGACGCCTACACGAACGACATGCTCGAGTCCCTCAAGGTCGCCCTCTGCTCCCAGCGCAGCCAGAACTGCCTGCCGAACGTCGGCTGGTGCGAGGTCACGGACATGCTCTTCAAGAACAACGCGAAGATCGGCGCGAAGT
>CALAAN010000189.1 GCA_937884915.1 uncultured Oscillibacter sp. | reverse complement strand
GCGGCTAACGTTGGTCAGCGCGACGAGGCCGACGCCGTGTTCCTTGGCAAGCTCCACGCTGAGCGCGGCAGCCTGCCGTGCGGCGATGTGGCCAAGCTCGCGGTGACCGTCGATTTTGGCGTGTCCGCCGGTCTGGCTCACGATTTCGATGCTGCCCTCGCGGCCCGAGAGGCCAATGTCGAGGGTCAGAAATTTGGAGACGCCGTGGGTCTTGTGACCCTCGAGCTCGGCGTCCAGAAAGTCGTCGACGATGAAATCGGCGTCCTCGCTGCCGATGCCGCGCAGCGCAAGCGCGTCGAGCATCAGGGCGCGGAGCTCATCGATGCGGATCTCTTTTTTCATAGGCCGCGCTCCTGCGCCAGCGCGATCAGGCGGGCGAACACGTTCTGCGCAAGGCCGCGGACGGCTTCACGCTTATAGGGCATGGAGCCGCGCCCCGCGATGACGCGCTCAACCTCGGAAGAGAGCAGGCCGCCGAGGGCGTCGCCGGTCTCCGCTGTGAGCGGCTTTCCTGCAAGGAACGCCGCGGCGTCATCCGCAAGGTAGGCGTGCGGCGCGACCGCGCCGAGCGCGACGCGCGCGCTCTGGATGCAGCCGTTTTCGACAACTGCGCTGACGGCGAGGTTGATCTTGGAGATCGTGACCTGGTGCCGCTCGCCGATCTTGCCGAACGCGCTGATCTCGTTTTTAGCGGGCAGGGGAAGGAGAAAGTGCAGAATGGCCTCGTCACTCGCAAGCGCGGTCTTGCCCTTGCCGAGCACGAGCTCGCGCGCAGGGATGGTGCGAACCTCGCCGCGGCTGTTCATCACCTCGGCTGCGCCATTCAGCGCGAGCAGGGGAGGGTAGACGTCGCCCGCAGGGGAGGAGGTGCCGATGCTGCCGCCGAGCGTGCCGCGGTTGCGGATCTGCGCGCAGCCGACCTGGCTGCACGCCATGGCGAGGGCGGGAAAATACTGCCGCACGACGGGGGACTGCGCGACCTGCGAATGCACGCACACCGCGCCGACGGCGAGGGTATCGCCGGTCCATTCGATGTTTTTGAGCTCCTGCATCTCTGTCAGGCTCAAAATAGCGTTCGCGTGCCAGACCTTTCCGTTGCGCTGGGCCAGAAAGTCCGTGCACCCTGCGACGATGGAGCCGCCGGAGAGGGACGCGAGGGCAGAGGCGAGCTCTTCGCGGTTCGTTGGCTGGAAGAAGTTCATTTGGCCGCCTCCTTCATGTCGCGCGCGGCCTGCTGGATGGCGCGCAGGATCTGTTCATAGCAGCTGCACCGGCAGATGTTGCCGGAGATCGCGGTGCGGATCTCTTCCTCGGTAGGGTCGGGATTGTGGAGCAGCAGGCCCGCGGTGCTCATCACCATGCCGGGCGTGCAGTAGCCGCACTGGATGGACATGTTGTTCACAAAGGCGGGGATGATGGGCGCGATGCGCGGGTCGGATTCGACGCCTTCGGACGTGATGACGCGGTGTCCGTTGACCTGCGCGATCATCGTCATGCAGGAGTGGACGGCTCTGTCGTCAAGCAGCACCGTACAGGTGCCGCACTCGCCCTCGCCGCAGCCGCGCTTTGTGCCGGTCAGGTGCAGGTCCTCGCGCAGCACGTCGACAAGCAGGCGCTCCGGCGGGGCGTTCACAACGGTTTCTTTTCCGTTCAAGTAAAAATGAATTTCCATCACAGCGACGCCTCCTTGCGTTTTTCCTGCACGGCGCGGATGATCTTCTCCGGCGTCAGCGGCAGGGTGGTCAGATCGGTTTGCAGCGCGTCATTGACGGCGGCGAGCAGCGCTGGCGCGACCGGCACGAAGCAGGATTCGCCGATAGATTTTGCGCCGTAAGGTCCCTCGGGGCTGCCGTTTTCGACAAGCACCGTCTCAATGTGCGGAAAGTCGCACGCGCGCGCCACGTGGTAGCGCTGCATGGTGGCGTTGAGCGTCTGGCCGGTCTTCGGGTCGACTTTGACCTGTTCGCAGAAGACGAGACCCATGCCCTGCTGCAGGGCGCTGCCGACTTGCCCGCGGCAGATCTCTGGGTTGATGGCCTTGCCCACGTCGTGTGCGGCGGTGAATGCCGTCAGGCGGCAGAGACCGGTGAGCGTGTCGACCTCGACTTCGGCAAAGTGTGCGGCGGCGGGGCCGGGGTTGGACGAGGGCTGGTAGGTGTGAGAAACAAAGATCGCGCCGCTGCCGCCGTACTGGTCGGCGGAGTAATAGACGACATCGCTGTAGGTTTTGCGGCGCGAGGGATCGGTCGTGACGAAGATCTCGCCATTCTGGCAGGTGAGGTCTTCTGCATCACAGTCCATAAGCCTTGCCGCGTTTTCAAGCAGCAGGGCCTTGAGCTTCTGCGCCGTTTCCTGCACGGCGCGGCCGGTGACATAGATCGTGCGGCTCGTGTAGCAGCCGTTGTCGAGGGCATTGTACTCCGTGTCGCCCTCGGGGAAGTCAATGGTGTCAGGCGGGATGGAGAGCTCTTCCGCGGCAATGTTTTTGAGCGCGGCGACCGTGCCGCAGCCGTGGTCGTGGATGTTGCAGTTGAAGCTCGCCGAGCCGTCCTCTTCAAACTTGGCGGTGACGGTGACCCAGTCGAGGCGGCGGGGATAGTAGCCCGAGGTGTGGGTGGCGACAGCGAGGCCGACGCCCTTGAGATAGCGGCCGGAGCGATCCTGCGCCTGCACGGCAGCGCGCCGCTCCTGCCAGCGGAAGCGCTCGCTGCCAAGGCGCAGCACATCCTCAAGGCGGACATCGCCGAGCGGGAAGCTGCCGATCTTGCTGATCGCGTCGGGCGGCAGCACGTTTTTGAGCCGCAGCTCCAGCGGGTCGATGCCGAACTTTCTCGCGGCGGCGTTCATCATGTTTTCCATGATGAATGCGGTTTCGGGCCCGCCCCAGCCGCGGTAGCTGCCGGAGACGGGCGTATTTGTGCAGGTGGAGGCCGCGTGATATTCGACATCCTCCACGCCGTAAACCCACGCGAGCTTCTTGAACATCGAGCCCATGTAGTCCGGCGAGATGCCCTGATAGCCGCCCGCGTCGAGCTGGGCGGTCAGGTCGACGGCCTTCAGAATGTGGTTTTCATCAAATTTGGCACGGATCTCGCTTTTGATCGGGTGGCGCAGCACGGTGCAGAGGATCGTCTCGCGCCGGTCAAGCTGGAGCTTGACGGGACGGCCCGTCATTTTTGCGCCGGCGGCGACGAGCGGCTCGAGGATCATCTCCTGCTTGCAGCCGAACGACCCGCCCATCGGCGTTTTGATGGCGCGGATATGGCTCATCGGCATGTGGAACAGTGTCGCGATGGATGAGCGCACGCCGAATGTTGCCTGCGTGGGCGACCAAACGGTCATGCGGTCGGTGCCGGGATTGTAGTCGGCCACGGCGCAGTGCGTCTCCATGGCGATGTGTGTGATGCGCTGTACCTGTGAACGCTGGATAAATTCTTCACCCTGCGCGTCGGCGTATTTGCCGCCAAAGCCGCTCTCGGGCAGCGTGACGGTGTTGCCGCCCTCGTGCAGCTGCGGCGCGTCCTCTTTCATCGCGTCTTCGACGGTGAAAACGGCGGGCAGCTCTTCGATCTCGAGCTTGATCTTCTCCGCCGCCGCGGCGGCGATCTCCGGCGTGTCGGCCAGCACGGCGGCCACGCGGTCGCCGACAAAGCGGACATGGCGGCTGAAAAGCGTCTCCTGGTCGACGGCGTCCTCGCGGGCGCGGACACGGCCGCGGTTATATTTGGTGTCGGGCGTGTTTTCAAACGACAGCACCGCCGCGACGCCGGGCGTCGCAAGCGCGGCGGAGGCGTCGATCTTTTTGACGATCCCGTGAGCGACGGGACTGAGCACGAGCTTCATGTGCAGCATGTTCGGCAGCTTCATGTCGCCTGCGTAGCGCAGAAGGCCGCTGGCCTTGGCGCGGGAATTGTTGACGGGCGTGCTCTTGCCAATGTATTGATAATTCATAATGGATTCTCCCAGAATGTTTATCGGGGCGAATGCGGCCGCAAAATGCGGCGGCAAACCTCTTACTGATGTCATATAGTGAACCACAATCGTCAAAGAAGCGTCAAGAAAAACCGCACTTCGACCGACCCCGTCAAAAAAATTTTAAGCGTCAAAGCAATTTTACGAAAAATTTGACGATTTTTTGATTTTTGATGCTTACAGTAGCCCCATCAATGATCCAGCTGCCACGGTAAAGTCCCCGTGATAGGGACAAGGGCAGCCAAGCGCTGGGAGGTGCGAGCCATAAGCCATGGAACCTTCAGAACATTACTGTAAGATAGCAAAGTTTCCGTAACGAATACCATTACATTTTTTGGGAGGAATAGAAAATGAACTCTGCAACAGGAACAAAAAAGACCGTTGGCTTCGGAAAAGCGCTTGTCGTTTTTATCTGTGTGTTTGCGCTGATCCTCTGCGGTATCAACGTGCTCGGCACCTCGGCACACATCCCTCTGGTTATCGCCACGATCGTCGCCGCCATCGCGGGCGTTTCGAGCGGCTTTACCTGGGATGAAATGGAAAAAGGCATGAGCGAGACCATCAAGGCCTCCGCCCCCGCCATCCTCATCATGCTCATCATCGGTATGGTCGTCGGTACCTGGATGCTCGGCGGCATCATCCCCACGATGATCTACTACGGCCTGACCTGGCTGTCCCCGAAAATCTTCCTCTTCGCCGCCTGCGCCCTGTGCATCATGGTCTCGACCTTCACGGGTTCTTCCTGGACGACGATGGGTACCGTCGGTGTGGCGCTCGTCGGCGTCGGCACCGCGCTTCAGGTCCCCCTCGGCATGACGGTCGGTGCGATCATCTCCGGCGCTTACTTCGGCGATAAGATGAGCCCCCTGTCCGATACCACGAACCTTGCCCCCGCCATGGCCGGTACCACGGTGTTCACCCACGTCAAGCACATGGTCGTTACCGCAGGTCCGTCCATCATTATTTCCCTGATTATCTACGCCATCATGGGCTTCACGGTCGTCAAGGGCACGGCCAGCATGGAGACCGTTGACCTCTACATGAGCACGCTCAAGGAGTTCTTCACCATCAGCCCCGTGATGTTCATTCCCCCGCTGTGCGTTCTGCTCATGGTCATCTTCAAGGTGCCCGCCATCCCCGGCCTGATCGGCGTCTCTGCTCTCGGCGGCATCTTTGCGGCCATCTTCCAGAAGGCAAGCCTCGCAACCATCCTCGCCTCCATGTACACCGGCGTGAGCATGGATACCGGCGTTGCAGAGATCAACCGTCTCGTCAACCGCGGCGGCCTCTCCAGCATGCTCGAT
>CALAAN010000188.1 GCA_937884915.1 uncultured Oscillibacter sp. | reverse complement strand
GGCGGGGTTGCGCTCGGCAAACACGGGGATCTCGCGGCCGTTGACGACGATGGCGTGGTCGTTGCTCTTCACGTCGGCGGCAAACTTGCCGTGCATGGTATCATATTTCAGCATATAGGCTAGATAATCGGCGGGGCAGAGGTCATTGATGCCCACGATCTCAATCTCGGGATGGCTCAGGCTCGCGCGGAAGACCATACGACCGATACGGCCAAAGCCGTTGATGCCGACTTTAATGCTCATAAAACTTACTTCCTTTCGGATTTTGGAATATATCGAATGTTTGGTACATTTAGATATTATACTGCGGAGCGTTCATTTTGCAAGTCCTTTTTGTGCCAAAATTCAGATTTTTCACAATTTCCACAAATTCCTTGCTTTTTTGCCGAAATTTTGCTACCCTCATACTACAACACGGTACAACAAAATGTTCTAAGCGCGAGCTTATCGCGAAAACCAATTCTTTCCGCGCAAACTCCGCCTCCCTGCGGCGAATGCTACCGGCAGGAGATTTTTTGTTAGGAGACGCTATGCGGGATTATACTGAAGAAGAACTGAAAATGCTGTCGGATGTGCTGCCGAACATCGCCTTGCAGCTCCGCTCGTCGCTCTCGACGATTTACACGGCGGTCGACCGTCTGGCGCCGCAGGAGGCGCGGGAGAAGGACCCGAAGACCGATCGCACCGCCGCAGCATTTTACCAGAGCTATTACCAGCTCTACCGCGTGATCAGCAACCTGACCGACGCGGGAAATCTGTTCGAGCGCAAGCGCTTTGAACTCTACGATGACGACATCGTCGGCGTCTGCCGCAGCGTGTGCGCCGAGGTGGACTTCCTCTTTGCGCAGCGCGGCGTGGAGCTCGACTTCCTCGCCGATCGTGACAGCCGCATCATTGCCCTCGACGCCGAGGCCATCCGAAAATTGATGCTGAATCTCCTCTCCAACGCGCTCAAATTTACGCCCAGAGGCGGCAGTGTCCGCGTGCGCGTGAAAACGGAGGGGAGATTTGTCAAGATCACCGTATCCGACACGGGCAGGGGCATGAACGGCGACACGCTGGCCCATCTGTTCGACCGCTTTCTGGACGGCGGGCAGGACCCCATGCCGCCGCGCGGTCTGGGGCTCGGCCTTCCCATCTGTCAGCGCATCGCACAGGGTCACGGCGGCATGATCGTCGCGCAGTCGGAGGAGGGGAAGGGCTCGCTCTTCACCGTCTCGCTCCCCGCGGTAAAGGCGGGGCGCGTGCAGCTCAAAGATCGCGGCAGTGACTACGCCGGCGGCTTCAACCGGACGCTTGTGGAGATGTCCGACGCGCTTTCGAGCGAGGCGTTTTTGCAAAAGTATCTGGACTGAGGGACGCAGAGGGAGAAAAGAGTTCTGATCGCCGTGAGCGGCGGTGTGGATGTCCCAGACGGTACGGTTAAAAAGGTATTATAAATGAGAAAAGGCTCCGCTTTTGCGGAGCCTTTTGGCTTAGCTATCGCTCGCTGACATGTTCCTCGCTGCCGAAGATCATGTCGTCCACATCGCCATGACGGATGTTGTCTTTCTCCTTCATCGTACCATTCCTTTCAACTTTTCTCTCACCCGGCTATTATATGCGCGAGCGAACGAAAAGTTGTACAAAAAAGGACAGCAGAGGAAAAAGCGTCGCAGACTTTCGCGTCCGCAGACGCGAAATAAAATGAAATCGTAATTTGTCGCGACATGCGCGTGACAAATTACTCTTCTCAGCCCGCAAGTGTGGAATTTGCCCGCTGAGGCGGGCAAATTATGCGCGCAGCGGGCTGCAATCCCCCTCAAAAAAGCGGCTTTGCCGCTTTTTTGAAGTTAGTATCGCTTGTCGAGGATCTCCACCACGTCCGCCAGCGCGCCGTCCTTGCAGTGGCAGACGATGTGCGCGCCCCACTCCTTGACCTCGGGGATGGCGTTTTCGGGCGCGAAGCCGATCTCGGAGACCTCAAGCATCGGAATGTCGTTGTTGTGGTCGCCGATGCAGTAGATGTCCTTGTGCGCAACGCCGAGAAGCGATGCAAGCTTCAGGATCATGCCGCCCTTCGTCGCGCCGCGGCGCGTCAGCTCAAGCAGATGGTCGCTCGAAAAGATGAGCTCGTAGCGTTTTCCCCAGTCCTGAGAGACGATGAAGTCGCGCACCTCAAGGAGAAGAGGCTTTTCCTCTTCAAAGAGCAGCTTGATGATCGGAAGATCTACCTCGCGGAAGTCCTTGACCTCCTCGGTCTTTGCGCGCGTCAGATGCTCGTGGTTGCGCGTGTAGTCGTTCGGGTGCAGGACGTGGATGCGGCGGTCGTCGTGATAAATTTCAAAGCACAGGCCGGGGAAGCGCGCGAGCAGCGCATCGACATGGTCGTAGATGTCCGCATCTAAAAACGCGGTCTCTACATAGCAGTCCTTGTTAAAGTCGTAGATGGCCGCGCCGTTGGCGATGACGCAGGGGGCGTTGCAGGGCAGGTCCTTGGCGTAGCGGGCAAAGGCGGGCAGCGCGCGGCCGGTGGAGATCGAAAAATAGCCGCCGTTTTGGATGAAGTACTCGACCGCCTCGCGGTTGCGCGCGCTCATCGGCGGGATGTCCTCGCCGCGATCGAGCGCGCCCTGCGTGTAGACGAGCGTGTTGTCAAAGTCGCTGGCGAGCAGCACCTTGTTGAATTTCAGCATGGTTGATCCTCTCTTCTTTTCTCGTTGTTTTTCGACGAAAGTATACCACGGCGCGGAAGAAATGAAAAGGGATGTTTTGCGCGAAAGCGTCAGCCAAAGATATTGAATTTCCCCTCGATAAAATGGCGGTAGTCGGGCTGTCCGGCGGCGTTTTCGTATTCTTTCAGCATTGTCTGCCGCACCCATGCGCGGAACGACTCGCCGGTCTGCGCATAGCGCAGAATGCGCAGCAGACACTCTTGCTCCGCGCGGAGGATGGCCTCGTAGGCGTCGGGGACGAACTCGCACGAGACGATTTCTGCTACATCTTCGGACGTGACCGCGAACGGCACGTCGGAAACAGGCGCCGCATTCGCCGGTTCCGCGCCGTAGATATAGCCAGAGACGCCGGCATAGGTCTCCTCCAGCGCGTTGGGATAGTATTCCTCCAGTCGCTGCACGCCACCTGCGTCGAAGCCGTAAGGCCCCCACTTTTCCCACCGGCCTGTGTGGACAAAGCCGGTGTCGCGGCAGTATTTTTCAACGGCGTTGCTCAGATAGACCAGCACATTTTCCCGTTTCTGCGAAAAATAGACGAGAGGTTTGCCGTGGTTGGAGACGTGCGGCGTGAGGACGGTGAGACCGCCGGTGGGGGAGGCATGGTACAGCATGAGAATGACTCCTTTCCGCCTTTTGGCAAAACCGCCGCGAAACAGCTGTGCTTCGCGGCGGTTCTATTTCTTGTTTATGCTTCGCTTTTCGGCGCGGGGGCTTCGCCACCCTGAGTGCCGCTTCTGCGGCGGCCCCTGCCGCCTCGGTGGCTGCGGCGGCGCGGCTTGCTCTCGCCGCCCTCGCTCGCGCCCTCGGCTTTCGGCGGGCGGGGTGGACGCGGGGCCTTCGGTGCGTCGGAATTTTCGTTGTTCGGCTTATTTTGGCGCGGGGCGCGGCGCTCGCCGTTCCTGTCGGGATTGCGGGGCGGACGCTCGCCGCTCGGCTTATTGCCGCGGGCGGGACGTTCCCCGCGCTTTTCGGTGGGCTTGCCGTCCTTTTCGCCCGCGTTCTCAGCCTTCGGCGCGGCGGCTCTCTCGCCGCTATCCCCGCTGCCCTTGCCGCGGCCTCTGCCGCCGCGATGACCGCGTCCGGCGCGGCGGGCACGGCGCTTTTCCTTCTCCTCCTCCTCGTCGGAGACGGGCGCGTCCTTCTTCGCGGCGGGAGCCGTCCACTGCTCGGGCGGCACGATGGGTTTAGCAGACGAGAAGAAGTTCAGCGTCAGCTGAGGCTCCTCCTCCGGCGGCTCCTGATAGCGCTCGGGGAGCGTCGTGGGGAGCTCGATACCGTCGCGCGAGCCCTTGCCGTTGCGCAGCACCTGAATTTCGCACGTGCGGTAGCGCTTGGGGCTCTCGTTCTGCCCGTCGAGGCGCACGAGCACCTGCTCGCGCAGAATGTCGACCGAGCTCACGTTGCCGAGACCGTCGGGCGTCGCCACGAACGAATCCTGCTTCGGGCAGCGGCGCGCCGCGTCCTCGTAGGCGTTCTGCTCGTATTTGAGGCAGCACATGAGTCTGCCGCATGTGCCGGAGATCTTCGTCGGGTTCAAACTCAGGTTCTGCGTCTTGGCCATCTTGATCGAGACGGGGACAAAGTCGTCCAAAAACTGCGAGCAGCAAAAGGGGCGGCCGCAGATGCCGAGGCCGCCGAGCATCTTCGCCTCGTCGCGCACGCCGATCTGACGCAGCTCGATGCGGGCACGGAACACACCGGCTAAGTCGCGCACGAGCTCGCGGAAGTCCACGCGCCCGTCGGACGTGAAGAAAAAGATGATCTTGCTGCCGTCGAAGTTGCTCTCCACGCGCACGAGCTTCATGTCGAGCCCGCGCTCGGCGATCTTCTTCTGGCAGACCTCGAAAGCGTTCTTTTCGCGCGTTTTGTTATAGGCGTAGGTGCGGTCGTCGTTCTCCGTCGCTAGGCGCACGAGCGGGCGCAGCGGATGGACGACGGCGTCGTCCTCCACCTCGTGGTTGCCCGAGACGCACTGGGCATACTCAAGCCCCTGCGCGGTCTCGACGATGACGAACTGGTTGGGTTCGACCGCGATGCCGCGCGGGTCAAAATAATATTCCTTGCATCCGCCGCGGAAGCGGACTCCAATTACTTCTGTCAAAGGGTTTCCTCCAATTCAACGGCGAAGCCGCCCAGCGTGGGCCCGACGCCGACGTTATAGGTGCATTTATTGCGGTATTCCTGCAATAAATCTATTGTGCCGAGTAATTTGGCTTTTGTCAAGCGCGAAGCCAGCAGCCGCGCGATGCGAAGGTTCCTCTCCGGCACGCTCACGCCGTACTGACCCAGCAGGGCAGACGAGAGCAGAAGACGCGCCCCCTCGAAAAGCGAGGACAGGTCGTCGCGTGTGACCTTCTGCGTTTCGAGCTTT
>CALAAN010000187.1 GCA_937884915.1 uncultured Oscillibacter sp. | reverse complement strand
TTTCTGAGATGCGAAGCGGCTTGCTTTGGTGCGGCCTTTTTCCGCTTACTTAAAGCTCTTGATTTTTACTCTTGACAAAACTTAGCAGGTCTTTTTACCCGCATCTTCCGGCATAGGGAGACGAAAAAATTTTTTGACAGACCGCGCGGACGCGGGTACAATACACTTGATAAGCTATACTTGATAACCTATTTTCGCAGGAGAACCTATGAGAAAACAACTTGCAGCGCTGCTGCTGACGATTTTTGCCCTGTCCCTGACCGCCTGCGGCGAAAAGAGTGCCGAGAGCGAGACGCGCACGGTGTATGCGATGGACACGGTGATGAACCTGACGGTTTACGGCGAGAACGCCGCTGCCGCGCTCGAGAGCGCGGAAAAGGAACTGCACACGCTGGACGAAGCCGTCCTCTCGCGCACGGCGAAGGGCAGCGAGCTTTATGCGCTCAACGCATCGGACGGCGAGACGGTCGAATACGGCGTGGACGACGCACTGCCCGCGCTGATCGAAACGGCGCTGACGATCTCTGACGCGACGGACGGCGCGTTCGACCCGACGCTCGCTCCCGTGCTCGACGCCTGGGGCTTTACGAAGGACACTCACCGCGTGCCGTCCGCGGACGAGCTCACAGAATTGCTGAGCCATACCGGCTGCGGTAAGGTCAGGTTCGAAAAGACGGCGGACGGCTATGCCGTCACGCTTTTGGACGGCGCGCAGCTCGACCTCGGCGGCATCGCCAAGGGCTACGCGGCGGATGTGCTGCGCGCGCAGCTTGAACAGGAGGGCGTCACGTCCGCGGCGCTCGACCTCGGCGGTGACGTGTTCGTGATGGGAAGAAAGACCGACGGCAGCGGCTGGCGCATCGCCGTCAAGGACCCCGCGGACACGGAGAGTTATCTCGGCGTCGTGACGGCGTCGGACAAATTCATCGTGACCTCCGGCGTGTACGAGCGCTATTTTGAAGAGAACGGCGTGCGCTACCACCACATCCTCGACCCCAAGACCGGAAGTCCCGCGGAGAGCGGGCTTGTCAGCGTCACGGTGCAGTGTGAGAACGGCGCGTGGGCGGACGCGCTATCAACCGCGTGTTTCGTCCTCGGCCCCGACGGCGCGCTTGCGCTGCGCGACGACCTTGCCGACCAGGGAACGGATTTTGAGCTCATTTTAGTCACCGACGACGGCCGCGTGCTCTACACCGACGGCCTTGACGGCGCCTTCACGCCGAACGACGAAAGCGGGTACATGTATGAAGCGCTCGCCTGAGCTGAAGCCGACGAAGTGGGACGCGATCGTCGTGCTCACGGTGCTGCTGCTCGCGCTCGCCCTTGGCGCAAGACCGTATTTCGCGGCGAAAGCGGCGGGCG
This sequence comes from uncultured Oscillibacter sp., assembly GCA_937884915.1. GTDB lineage: Bacteria > Bacillota > Clostridia > Oscillospirales > Oscillospiraceae > Hominicoprocola. The sequence goes on along the minus strand of CALAAN010000187.1, from coordinate 77 downwards.
AGCTGACGGTCAGCGTCGCCATCGACGGCGAGACCGTCGAACGCTGCGCACTCAGCGCTTATGAAGGCGGCACGTAT
>CALAAN010000186.1 GCA_937884915.1 uncultured Oscillibacter sp. | reverse complement strand
TCGTTGGTGACGGAAATTTTCACGGTGTAGCCGCGGTCGGTCTGGTTGATGGTCGCAATGGGCGTGTCTGCGCCGGCGGTGTCGCCCGCGGTGACGCTGACAGAGGCGATCGTGCCCGCGACCTTGGCCGTGACCTCCTGCGCGTCGGCGTCCTTGGTCAGGTTGGCGATGTTTTCCTTCGCGTCCTCGATGGCCTTCTTCGCCGCCTGCATATCCAGAGCCGCGGTGTCTCCCTGATTGACCTCAAACAGCTTGTCCTCGAGGGCCGTCTTGGCCGACTTGACCGTCTCTGCCGCCGTAGAGGCAGATTCCAGATTGGAGATAACATCTGCCTGATCTTCTACCTGCTCGGCAAGATCCTCAGCGTGAGCCTTCAGGCGTTTAATCAAAGCCTCCTGTGTCTCCACAGATTTCTTTGTGCTAGAAAGTTCTCTTTTCGTTTTAGTAAGCTTTGTATCAGCTGCGTTCTTTTTCTCGTTTAATTTATCAATTTGTTCCTGCGTTGAAATTGGTGTTTCCGTATTGTCAAGCTGTTTTTCCAGTTCTTTAATCTCCGCCTCGAGTTTTTCTTTATTCTCCAAATATTTTGTCCATTGCTGATATGCTATTACTAATTCCTTGGCTCTTTCCGTTGCATCTTCGGCAGAAAGCCCTTCTCTTATCAGCGCGTTTGTTAAATTCTCCTCCGTGGGTTCTTGCCCATTTAGAAGATTATAGGCCTGCTCACAATCACTTTTATAAACAGCATTGTCAGCAAGAATTTTATTCAACTCGATTTGTTTCTTCTCAATAGCATCCTTGGGCCCACCAGCCGTATTCCCGCCGGTCTGCTGTAATTCTTTAATCTGCTCTTCGTATCCTTCAATTTCGGTTTGAATGGAAGTAACCTGTGCTTCTAAGTTTGCAATATTTGCCTTTGCAGTCGTATAGTCCTCATCCGCCTGAGCTTCAGCAAGTTCCTCATCCGCGTCCTTCTTGGCACGGTCGAGTTCCTTCTTTTTCGCGTCCGCCTTTGCTTTCTCCGTAGCAATCTGGCTTGCATCGAGCGTGCTGTACTGATTATAGATCGTCAGTGCCTCGTTATAGGCGTCTCGGAGCTTCTGCACGTCGCGGTCTTCCTGCGCGGTCGTGTTGGAGGCGGTGATCAGGCTCTTCTGATACTCGAGCTCCTTGCTCTCGAGGTCCGCCTTCGCCTGCTTCAGCTCGTCCGACTCCTGCGCCTCGAGGACAAACAGCACGTCCCCGGCCGCAACGGTGTCTCCGACCTTGCACTTGACGCTCTCGATCTTTCGCGACTGCGTGAGCTTGACGTTGTACGTTTCGTTGGCCGTGATGGTGCCCGAGGCGCGGATCTTCGCGTTGATCGTGCCCTGCGTCACCTGCTGCGTCGCAACCTCCGGGAGGGATGCGTTCATGATGGTGTTTGAAAAGAAGGTCAGCACCAGCAAAACCGCCAGAAAAATGATGGCCGCGGTCTTGACCCATTCGCGTCGTTTGACATTCGTATCCATAGTTCCCTATCCTTTCACGGAGCCTGCGTATGTAATGCCTTCCACCAGATATGCCTCGCCATACAGGAACATCAGAAGTCCCGGTATCATATAGATGACCGCCGCGGCAAACGCGATGCCGATCTCTCCGGCGTTGATCTGCGAGAGGTACACGGAAAGCGGCTGCTTCGACGCGTCGGGCAGCAGGATGAGCGGCTGCTCGACCATGTTCCAGTAATCGATGAACACCAGAATGGCGATGGAATACAGTGCGCTGCGGCACTGCGGAAGGCAGATGTCCCAGAAAATGTGCCACTCGCCTGCGCCATCTAACTTCGCCGATTCAATGAGTGAAGATGGGATCCGGCGCATGGACTTTGTGAGCAGAAACACCGAAAACGGTGCGAACGCACCCGGTAAGATGATGGCCCAGCGCGTGTTGAGAAGCCCCAGAAAATCCGACACCAGATAATTGGGCACCAGCGTCACCTGATAAAGCCGTAGGCCGCGACCGACGCGACGGCCAACTGCGCAAGCACAATGGGCGCGACTAAAATGACCGAGTTCCAGAACTTATAGAGAAAATCCGGGCTTTTGAGAAGCACCGTAAAATACTGCGTGAAGCTGACCTTGTCCGGGATGAATTTCAGACTGATCTTGTCTTTGATGTAGCTCTTGCCGTCGGTCGCGTTCTGGAAGACCTGCCCGTAGTTCGCGGTAATTTCGCTCTGCGTCATGAACGAGTTCGTGATCGTGAGCACCGTCGGCATCAAAAACAGGAAGGCAAAGACCGCCGCCAGCAGCGTCATCATTCCGCGCGAAAAATAGCGTTTTTTCCGTCTCATCCTTCCACGTCCTTTCCAAAGTAATTTTCGATGACGAACAGAAGGGCGATGAGCGCGATGATGACGATGGCCAGCATGATGGCCGACGCGGAAAGGCGCTGATAGTCCAGATTCTTGTTGTACATATTGTTCATGAAGTGCTGCAGCATATACAGCCCCTCATATGGATAATCGCCGGACAGCAGGTAAATTTCGCGGAAGACCTTGAACGAGTTGATGATCGACAAAATCGTCACGAAAAGCACCGTCGGCGAGAGATAGCGCAGCTTGATATGAAAAAACTGATAGGCCTTCGACGCGCCCTCGACCTCCGCGACCTCGAGAAGCTCTTTGGGAATGTTGTTGAGCGCGGCCATGAATAAAATCATGTTGTAGCCGAGGTTCTTCCAGAGAAACAGTGTGATCACGACCACCATACAGTAATCGGATTTGAGCCAGTCGATGGCCTTGACGCCGAAAACGGAGAGAAATTCGTTGATCACGCCGTTCGAGTGGAACAGCACCTGCCACACGAGAATGATGGACGCCACGGGCACCATCATGGGGCTTAAGAAAAACGTGCGGAACTGGCTCTTGAAGGGAATGCGGCACTCGAGCATCAGCGCCAGCACCAAAGCCAGAACGACCGCCAGCGGCACGGAGAGCCCCGAAAAAACAGCCGTATTTTTGACCGCGATCTGGAACGCGCCGTTGTTCCAGACGTTGATGTAGTTTTTCAGGCCCACAAAGCTGTGGTCCAGCGCACCCGCGATGAATGAATAGTAGATGACCACGCAGAATGGGGCCACGAAGAAGATGAGCATCCCGAGAAAGCTCGGGCCCGAGAAGCAAAGGGAGGCCAGAAAGTCCCGGATCTTCGCGTTTGCGACGTTTATGAATTTCTTTGTCTGCTTCATGCCGGTCCTTTCTGTATTTCTGATGGCTTGAGAATCCGCAGTTCCGGAAGGGCAGAGGCTCTGCCCTTCCGGATGGGTGTGTTGGAGATTACGACTGCTCGGCGACGTAGAGGTTGACGCGCGACTGGATCATGTTCGCCGTATCGTCGAGGGACTTTTCGCCTGCAAAGTAGGCCGCAGCTTCGGCTGTGATGATGTCCATGATGCTGCTGTCGTAGCTGTAGACGCAGTGGGTGTTGTTAAGCAGATCCAGGATCTCGTCCGCCTGCTCCTGCGTCATCGCGTAGACGTTGACCTCGTTGGGGTCGCTGGCCGGCTCGCCGTCTGCCGTCGCTTGCATCATGCTGACACTGCCGCTGGAGTAGCCGACCATGCCGCCGCCGTCTACATAATAGGTGATCTTCGGGACGCGGATGGGATCGCCGTTTTCATCCTTCACGATGTTGCCGTTTTCGTCCTTCTGGTACTCCTCGGTCATCATTTCGGTGAGCTTGGCGTCAAACGCGTTCTGGTTGATCGGGAACGACCAGACGTTGCTGCCGGACTGGTATTCTTCATTCAGGAACTGCTTCATGAAGTTCCACGCGGCCGTCTTGTCGGCGCAGGTGGAGGAGATGGCAATGGAGCCGCTGAGCTGGAAGGTATGGTTCGACGTGCCGCTTTCAGACGGATAGCCGACGAACCTGATCTTGCCGCTGTAGCCGGTCAGCTGGTACAGAACGCTTTCAAAGTCTGAAACGTAGAAGCTGGTCATCAGCTGCTTGCCGGAATTCATGCGGTTCTGGTCGGAATCCTGATCTTCCTGGTCCGCGTTATTCCAGTCGTAGGTATCCGGGAAGGAATTTGCAAACTCCAGAAGCGCCTTGAACTCATCCGAGTCAAAGTGTGCGCTGCCGTTCTCCCAGTCGACGAAGGCGTCGATGTTGCGGGAGATGCAGGTGGACAGAATGTCGGACTTCGTGCGGTAGACCTCGAAGACCGTTGCGCCTTCCTGCAATTTCGTCATCGCGTCCTTGACCGCCGCAAGGTTCCACGTGTCGTATTCGCCCGCGACCTTGTCGAGCGCGATGGCCGTGTCGATGGCGAAGGTCTGCGGGAGCTGATAGAGCTTGCCGTCCGCGCTTTCAAGCGCCTTGAGCACCGGCTGGACGAAGCTGTCGCGGCTCATTTCCGTATCGGCGTCGATGAGCTCGTAGAGATCGGTCAAAAAGCCCTTGGCTGCATACTGCTCGATGGGCATACTGGACGCGTCGACGGCGATCATGTCCGGGAGCTTGCCGGAGAGCATTTCGGTGTTGAGCTTCTGAAGACCCGCGGTGTAATCGTCGTCGGTGTTATACTCGGAATAATCGCGCACGACGATGCGGTGCGTGTTGCTCGAGCGGTTGAATTTTACGATCGCGTCGCGCATATTCCAGTCCAGATACATACAAGCGAAGGTCAGAACGGTCTTGTTGACGACGCTCGCCGCGTCCACGCGCGTGAGGACGATCATCTGCATGGTGTTTTTCTGCGCCTGCTCGTCGTAGGTGCTTTCAAAGGCGACGACTCTGCCGTCGGAAAGAAGGGAGAAGCTGTTGATGTTGTTGGAGTTGATGTCGCAGTCCATCCAGTCGACGACCTTTTCCTTCGTCTCGGTGTCAAACTTGTAGCCGTAGATGTTGCCGTTATAGTCGTAGTAGATGTCGTACACATCGTCGCCGGGGTAGAAATCATACGCGTCGTTCGGAAGGCGCACCTTGTCGCCCTTGAGCTGGCCCGTCGTCACGTCGATCTCCTGGAAGACGCGGCCGGCGGCGTCGGGGTTTGTTTCGTCGTTGTAATAGTAGCTCACACCGACCACACCGGATTTGAGCTCACAGAGATCGCCGCCGTTTTCGCTCAGATCGACGGTGGCCTTCCTGTTGCCGTCCTGATCATAGATGAATACGTGCTGCCAGTCGCTGAGATACACATTGCCGCTGCTGTCCACATAGAACGAGCTGACGCCGTTGAGATCGTCCTCGGTCTGCGCGGCTCCAAACTCGATGCGCTTGAGCTCGTTGCCGTCGGCGTCGAGATGGACGATGCCGTAGGACTGGTCGCCCTGCTCATAGTAGTTGTACATACTGTCGTCGGCAGCTAAGTCCTCGGGCGGGTTATAGCGGTAGGTGTACGTGCTGTAGACCGCCCAGATGGAGCCGTCGGACACGGCCTGCAAATTGTTGATGTCCGAGCTTCCGAGCCAGCCGTCCGGAACGGCGGGCAGCTGGAAATTCTTCAGCTCCGTGCACTCGCCGGTGGCGATGTCCATCTTGAAAAGGCTCGTGCGGTAATTGTCATATTCGACCTCCGCGCCGGTCTCGTCGGTATAGGTCTGTTTGCCGTCGATGAACTGCCCCGCAAAATACAGGTAGTCGCCCGAGAGCGCTGAGGCATAGACGTACTGGATCTCGTCTGGAATGGGGAAATACGCGGCCTCATAGGCATATTTGCTGGTGCTGGCCGCCTTTTCATCGTTTGTTTCTGTCGTTGTTCCGGTGGTCTGGCCGGGGTTTGCAGGATCGGTCATGCCCTGCTCGTTTTTGCTGCATCCGGCGAATACGCCCAGCAGCATCACGATCGCAAGCAGCGCCGCAAGGATACGATACTTTTTCATAGGAACTCCTTTCCGTCGCGGAGCGCACGCTCCACATCTTGTGTTGATAAATGATTTCAGAGCTATCATAGCAGGGTTTTGAACAAGTTGAAAGCCCCGCGGGCCATTTTTAAGAAAAATTTAAGAGGTTTGTTCTTCCGATTCCGGAATATTCTGCGCCGGGAGGGTGAGCGTGACGGTGAAGGTCTCGTCCGTCTGCGTTTTGGTGAAGGTACCGCCCATCTGGCGCATGATCTTATCGCAGATGCGAAGGCCGATGCGGTTGCTCTCGACCTGTCCGGGGTCTTTGAGAATCGCGTTGCGGGCGGAAATGATCAGCTCGCCGGTTTCCTGCACCACGACAATGGTCACCGGTTTGGCCGGGTCTGCGTATTTGCAGATATTGTCGGCCAGATTGTCAAGCACGCGCTTGAAATACGTCGCGTCGACGCCGATGGCGCAGTGCACCGGCTGCACGGCCCGGCGGATGGAAAAACCTTTCTGCTCGAGCATGACGAGCCCTTCTCCGACCATCTGGTCCAGAAGCGCCGAGGCCTCATAGAGCTCAGTCTGAATGGGAAGCTCCTGCGCGCCGAAGACGAGCGAGTACCGGAACAGCTCGTCCGTCAGCCTTTTGAGCTGCACCGCCCGGCTGTAGGCCGCCTGAATATAGCCGCTTCGCTCTTCTTCCGTGCGGTACTGCCCGCTCTGGGCAAGATCGAGATAGCCCAGCAGCGCGGTCAGGGGATTGCGGATATCGTGGCTCATGGCGGAAATGAGCTCCTGG
>CALAAN010000185.1 GCA_937884915.1 uncultured Oscillibacter sp. | reverse complement strand
AATCGGCGGCGGAGAGGCCCATGATGTCGAAATCCGCGTCGCCGCAGGTCAGGTGGATCAGAAATTTGTCGTTCGCGGTGAAGGTCACGACGTCGTCGGGCAGTCTTCTTAAAATTTCGCCGATCAGGCGCGCGTTGACGACCAGCTCGCCGGACTCTTCGACCTCGGCGGAGAATTTCGTGCGGATGCCGGTCTGCATGTTGTAGCCCGAAACGGTCAGGCTCTCGCCGCCGCAGGTCAGCAGCAGTCCTTCGAGCGCAGGGATGGAGCTTTTCGCCGCGACGGCGCGGGAGGCGGTATTGACTGCGTTTTGCAGCAGCAGCTTTTCGCAGGAGAATTTCATAGCGGCGTTCCTTTCGTAAAACGGGTGATTTTTTCTCTTTTGGAAAAGAAAAAGGATAGTTTTTAGAAATAGCAGCAGTAGGGGCGCAAAAATGTGGAAAACCCAATTTTTGCCCGAAATGGCAAGGAAAATTTATCCCTTATCGGCTGTTGAAAAGTTCTATCACTTTCCACACCGAAAATTTTGAAAAAATGTTTCCACAGCTTCCCTCTGCACAACCCTGTGGATAATGTGGAAAACTCTGTTATCTCTTCGAGTTGATGTTGATGGTAATCTCTTTGATCGTCTGGTTGAAGACGGGGTCGGATTTCATCTTCTTTTCGATCTGCTCGAGCGAGTGGAGCACGGTCGTATGGTCGCGCTTGCCGAACTCGCGGCCGATGTCCGGCGTCGAGAGATTCGTCATGCGGCGGACGAGGTACATCGCGGCCTGACGGGCGTTGACGGCCTCGCGGCTTCGCGACGGACCCTTGATGACCTCCTCGTCGATACCGAAGTAGCGCGACGTTTCGGTGATGATCATCGCGGCTGTGGGGGCGAGGTTCGCATTCTTTTTCATAAAGTCCTCGACCGCGCGGTGCGCGGCGTCGGCGTCCATCTCGCGCCCGATGAGGTCGCGGTAAGCCAAAATCTTGTTCATCGTGCCTTCGAGCTGGCGGACGTTGGACGTGACATTCTCGGCGATGTAGCGCGCAATGTCGTCGTCGATGACGGTGCCCCACTGCGCGGCCTTGTTCTTGACGATGGCAAGGCGCGTTTCAAAATCGGGCGGCTGCACGTCGACAAGTAAGCCCCACTCAAAACGCGTGCGCAGGCGGTCGTCGAGCAAGTGCATGTCAGAGGGCGGTCGATCGGACGTCAGGACGATCTGGCGTCCGGCCTCGTAGAGCGTGTTGAACGTATGGAAAAATTCGTTCTGCACCTGCTCCTTGCCCGCGACGAACTGCACGTCGTCCACGAGAAGAAGGTCTGCGTCGCGATATTTCGCGCGGAACTCGCTGCCGCGTCCCGCGCGCACGAGCTCAATGAATTCGTTGATGAAATCGTCGCCCTTGATGTAAATGATCTTCGCCGACGGGCGCGTCGTGCGGATCTGGTGGGCGATGGCGTAGATCAAATGCGTCTTGCCAAGGCCGGAGTCGCCGTAGATGAAAAGCGGGTTGTAGTGCCCCACACCGTCTGCCACGGCGCGCGCGGCGGCATAGGCCATCTTGTTCGATTCGCCGACGACGAAGGTGTCGAACGTGAATTCGCCGGAGTCGAGCAGCGAGTTGGTCCGCTTGCTCTCAGGCTCGAAGAGTGCGGTGCTCTCCGCGGTGGAGAGGAGCTTGACGTCGAAATCGGCGGAGTAAATGTCCCGCAGGGAGTCCTTGATGCGGTCTAAGAACATGGACTCGATGGTGCTGCGCTTAAAATCGTTCGGGCAGTGGAGATAGAGCGTCCGGTCCTTGACGGACACGGCCTCCACCTCGTCGAACCACGTGGAGATGGTCGTCTCGGACAGGTCCTGACTGAGGCGGGAGAGAACGATCTTCCAGATGTCTGCAACAGAGTTCACGGAAGCGCTCCTTTCTTTTGTTGGAATGAAGCGGCTGAAAGAGCCGAAAATTTACTCCCTACATTATACCAAAAAACGCGCGCGAACGCAACACATATTCTAAATATAAAACGCTGTTTTTTCACCCGTGCAAGGCCGCAAAAACGAGCAAAAGAACACAAGGGATATCTGCATGTCTCCATATTTGCCACAAGGTTTTGCGGGAAATGGAAACATGCACCAATTTTTGCATTTTTGGTTGACAGAATGCGGCAAAACCGATATAATACCCCCCGTATGCCGCATCAATACGGCACTATTTTTATCAACTGCGGTCCGCGGGGAGTTTTTCTCCGCCCGCCGTCGAGTAAGTGCAGCGCCTCCAAAAGGGGTGCTGCCGGTAAAATTTTTTTCAGGAGGTAAAACGAAATGGCTACTTCTCGCACCTACCAGCCCAAGAAGCTCCAGCGCTCCAAGGAGCACGGCTTCCGCAAGAGAATGTCCACTGCCAACGGCCGCAAGGTTATCGCCCGCCGTCGTGCACGCGGCCGCGCCCGTCTGACCCACTAAGCGGGAGCAACTTGCGTATCGTATGCTACACATGAAACAATGAGGGACGGCCGATGAGAATGTGTTTCAATCGCCGTCCCTTGCAGGCTATGCGGAGAAATCTGCAAAAGCAGGGAGATCACGCGTGAAAAGCACCACCACCGTCAAGGAAAATTACGAATTCCGCCGGATGTACGCCAAGGGCAAGTCCGGTGTTTCATCCTGCCTTGTGGTGTATTACCGGAAAAACCGGCTCGGACACAACCGCCTCGGCGTCACGGTCAGCACCAAGCTCGGCCACGCCGTCGTGCGCAACCGCGTCCGCCGCCGCATCCGCGAGATCTTCCGCTTGAGTCAGGGGAAGATGAAGCAGGGCTATGACTGCATCGTCGTCGCCCGCACGCGGGCAGCCCACGCGGATTACTGGGAGATCAAGCGCGCGTTTGAAAAAACGTGCAAAAAGCTCGATTTATGGGAGACACAGGCATGAAAAAGCTCATGCTCTTTCTCATCCGGTTTTACCGCACGAATATCTCACCCTACCGTCCCCCCTGCTGCCGCTTTATCCCTACATGCTCTCAGTACGCGCTCGAAGCGATCGAGAAGTACGGGGCGCTCAAAGGCGGCTGGCTTGCGTTCAGGCGGATCATGCGATGCCATCCGTTCTACAAGGGCGGAAAGATCTACGACCCGGTCCCGTGACCGAACTTAAAACCACGGAGGAAACCAAAGAATGTCAACGATCGGCTATTACATTTGCGTTCCCTTCGCCTGGGTTCTGCGCACTTTCTATGAACTGACCGGCTCTTACGGCTGGGCACTCGTGCTCTTCACGCTCGTCGTGAAGCTCATCACGCTGCCTTTCCAGATGAAGTCGAAAAAGAGCATGATGCGCATGAATCTCTTCCAGCCCAAGGTGAAAGAGATCCAGACGAAATACGCCAACAACCCCACGCGCATGAACGAGGAGATGCAGCTCCTCTACACGCAGGAGGGCGTGAACCCCATGAGCGGCTGCCTGTGGTCGCTGCTGCCCTTCCCCATTCTGCTTGCCCTGTATTCCATCATCCGTCAGCCGCTCAGCCGCTTCATGATGCTCTCCAAGGACGTTGTGACGGAGATCACGACCCTTGCCACCACCCTCGGCTACAGCGCCGAGAACGTGCGCACTGGTTATGAGGAGATCGGCCTTGCCAAGTTCATCTCCGACAACTTCTCGGAATTTGCCGGCAAGTTTGACGGCCTTCTCAACGTGAACTACGACTTCCTCGGCCTTGACCTCACGGTCATGCCGTCGGATGTGTGGAAGGATTTCTTCACCGGCGGCTGGCCCGTCATCGGCATTGTGCTGATCCCGCTGCTGTCCGGTCTTCTGAGCTTTTTGCAGTCCAAGGCGACCATGGCGGGCAACGCCTCTGCCGACAGCAACGATGCCGCGGCCCGCTCCAACCGTATGATGATGTGGATGATGCCGCTCATGTCCGTGTGGATCGGCTTTACGCTGCCCGCGGCTCTCGGTGTTTACTGGATCGTCAACTCGCTTCTCTACGCCATCCAGGAAAAGGTTCTGACCAAGTACTATAAGAGCCACATGGAGGACGAGCTCAGCGAGAAGGAAAAGCAGAAGCGCGACGACCGTCTGCGCCGCATGGAAGCTGCCCGCGAGCAGCAGCGCAAATTCGCTGCCGAAGAGGCCGAGAAGAAGAGTCTCAAGGAAAAGCGCGCGGAAAAGCAGGCTGCCAAATCCACAAAGAAGAAAAATTCCACGAACGAAAGCGGCCGCGTCGGCGACCGTCCCTATGCCCGCGGCCGTTCCTATGACCCCGAGCATTACGGAGAATAATTGTAAGGAGCTTGTCTGAATGATCAAGTTTATTGACGTAACGGGCAAGACGGAGGACGAGGCGATCCAGAGCGCGCTCGCTCAGCTCAAAATGGACAGAGACGACGTTTCTGTCGAAATTTTAGAGCGTGCGAAGGCCGGATTCCTCGGCATCGGCAGCGCGCCCGCGCGCGTTCGCGTGAGCTATGACGACGGCAAGGCCGAAGAGGTCAAGCCCGAGGCAAAGCCTGCCGCACCCAAGCCCGAAAAGAAAGTTGAATCCTCTGCGCCCAAGGCCGTGCCCATGTACGCGCCCGAGGTTTTGCAGAAAAAAGAATCCCGCGCGAGCGACAAGCCGCGTACCGAGCGCGGCGACCGTCCCGCGCGCGAAGACCGCCGCGAGCGCGCACCCCGCGCCGAGCGCGCGGAGCGTCCCGCCCCGCAGCCCAAGGTCGTCGTCGACCTCGGCGAAGAGTGCCGCGACGAGAAGAGCGAGCAGATCCGCGCGTTCCTCAAGGGCCTGCTTGAGCACATGGACTCCGCCGCTGAGGTCAAGGTCTACGAGAGCGAGAAGGGCCGCTACAAGGTCTTCCTCGAGGGCGAAAAGCTCGGCGCGCTGATCGGCCGCCGCGGCGAAACGCTCGACGCCATCCAGCAGCTGACGAACTACAGCATCAACCGCGGCAGCGAGAAAAACCGCGCCCGCGTGCAGGTCGATGCCGAAAATTACCGCGAAAAGCGCGAGCAGAGCCTCGAACGCCTCGCGGAAAAGGTCGCCGGCAAGGTGACGAAGTACCGCCGCAACGTGACGCTCGAGCCCATGAATGCCTACGAGCGCCACGTGATCCACACCGCGCTCCAGGATACGCCGGGCGTGACGACGTTTTCCATCGGCACCGAGCCGAACCGTCGTGTTGTTGTTTCGTACGACCGTACAAAAGCATAATGATCCGCGCGTTGCGCGGAGTGGTGATGCAGCGCGTGACGCTGCTGCCAACCAAAAGGGGTATTCTCTTTCCAAAGAGAATACCCCTTTTGAAATCCCCAGAGAAAGGCGAGGGGTCTTCCCCTCGACCCCGCACATTGCCGGTCTGTAGCTCGAAGAGCTGCACGCGCTGCGCAATCGGGTGCGGTGTACATGGCTTCGCCATGAACCCCTACTATTCGATACCGCTTTCAACCGCGCCTTACTATCGTGAGGCGCGAGTGACGTTACCTCGGCGGCGGACTGCCTGCTGAATGTGGCATTGCTGACGCTCGCCACATTGTGGAGACTGGCGGTAAACGGGAATTACTGCGCACTTCTACAAGATGGGCAGAGCGGCAGCGAGTAGTAGGAGCAGGTCAAATCGTATAGCAGGGCTCAACGCGGCTTCGCCGCGCGCAGGCAGCTGCATTCCGGAGGCATAAAAGCCATTCGTGCCTGAGACTGGCAATCTGAAACCTTTCTCTTGGGGGATCAAAAGGGGGATATTCTCTTTCGTGAAAGAGAATATCCCCCTTTTACCCGTTCCCCACGTGGGCGTGGGGAGGTGAGAATCACTTTCTTTGATTCTTCAGCACCCCAAGGTGCTTGCAAAGCACATACGCAAACACAATCATCGACGCCGTGATGGCGAGCGCGACCGCCATTTTTGCGTTTTCCGTCAGAGTGATTGTTTGAGAAGTGAACAGCACTGCGATCACGAGCCCGAGGACGAACACGGCGCCGCTGGCGATCAGGGTGATCTTCGTGCCCATGGTCATTTCCTTTTTCGTGTTCATTTTTCTTCCTCCTTGAGCTCCAGCAGCACGGGGCAGTGGTCGCTGCCCATGACCTCGGACAGAATGTCCGCGTTTTCGATGCGGGAGCGCAGGCGCTCGGAGACGATGAAATAGTCGATCCTCCACCCCACGTTCCGCGCTCTCGACTGCGCGCGGTAGCTCCACCACGAATAGGCGTCCGTCTTGTCGGGGTACAGCGTGCGGAACGAATCGAGAAAGCCCGAGGATAGAAGCTGCGTCATCTTGCCGCGCTCCTCGTCGGAAAAGCCGGGGTTGAAGTGGTTCGTCTTCGGATTTTTGAGGTCGATCTCCTCGTGCGCGACGTTTAAGTCCCCGCAGTACACGACGGGCTTGATCGTGTCGAGCTCGCAGAGGTACTGCCGCAGCGCGTCCTCCCACTCCATGCGGTACGAAAGGCGGCGCAGCTCGTCCTGCGAGTTCGGCGTGTAGCAGCAGACGAGGTAGAAGTCCGGATATTCGCACGTGATGACGCGCCCCTCGTGGCGGTGGATATCCTCGCCGAAGTCATAGGTGACGGAAAGCGGCTCCTGCTTCGTAAAAACCGCCGTGCCGGAATAGCCCTTCTTGTCCGCGCTGTTCCAGTAGATGTGGTACTGCGGCAGGTCGAGCTCGATCTGATGCGGCTGCAGCTTCGTCTCCTGTAAGCAGATGACGTCCGCGTCAATAAAATTCACAAAATCCAGAAAGCCCTTGCCGATGCACGCGCGCAGGCCGTTGACGTTCCATGAGATGAGTTTCATTGGGGAAAAGTCCTCCGAAAGTTTGATGGTGAGACCATTGTACTATTTGGGAGACTCAAAAGCAATAAAAATCGCGGCGGGCTCTCTTCAAGCCGCATGGAAAAGCACAAAAATGCCGCTTTCTGTAAAGCCAAAGCGGCAAAAACCCTCATTTTCTGCGGACTTTTCATCTCTCCACAGAGAAGCGTTTACAACGCTCACTGACATACGGTAAAATAAACCCAATCACACGGTCTGGAGGAGTTTTTGCATGAAAAAGATCTTTCTCTCCGCGATCCTTGCCGGCGCGGTCATCGCTTTTGGCGGCACGGTGTTTCTGTCGGTGGAAAACACGGTCGTCGGGTCTCTTTTTTTCACCATCGGCCTTTTCGTCGTCTGCACGCGCGGGCTACATCTGTTCACCGGCAAGGTCTGCTATGTGTTTGACAACGACTTATCCTACGCCAAAACGCTGCCGGTCATCTGGCTGGGAAATCTCACCGGCACGGTGCTGATCGCGCTCGCCGAGAAGACGACGCGGCTTGCCTCTCTCACCGCCCGCGCGCAGGGAATCTGCGAGCTGAAGCTCTCCGAGCCGCTTTTGGGCGCGTTTATCCTCGCCGTTTTCTGCAACGTGATGATCTACATCGGCGTCGAGGGCTACCGTTCCAACCCGCACGAGCTCGGCAAGTACCTTGCGCTCTTTTTCGGAGTGTGCGTGTTCATCCTCTGCGGCTTTGAGCACTGTGTGGCGAATATGTACTACTTCACGATGGGCGGCGCGTGGAGCGGCCGCGCGGTTTTGTATCTGCTCGTGATGACGGTTGGCAACGCCGCGGGCGGCGTTGTGGGGCCTTTGGCAAGAAAGGTCTTGTCCCGCTGAGGGACGGGGGATGTCCCATTGACATGGGACTGCGCAGGAAAAGGGGGTATTCTCTCACGTGAGAGAATACCCCCTTTTGATCCCCCAAGAGAACGCGAGGGGAGTTCCCCTCGACCCCCGACATTGGCAGATTGTAGCTTGAATGACTGCACGCGCTGCGCAATGTAAATGCGGTGTACGTGGCTTCGCCACGAATCTCTGTGACTCGTTACCGGTTACAACCGCGCCTTACTATCGTGAGGCGCATGTGACGTTTGCTTGGCGGCAGACTGCCTGCGGAATGCGGCATTGCTGCGCTCGCCGCGTTGTGCGAATTAGAGCTCGATTTTGCCGTGTTTTTCCTCGTAGGCTTCGATCGCGTCGCGGATCAAGATCAGAATTTCGTTGTTTGCGCTGCGGCCCTCGTAGTCGGCAACGACGTGAAGTTTATGGAGCATCGTTTCATCAATGCGAATAGATAAACTCTTAATAGCCATAGAAAAACCTCAAAATATAGTTATTGTGTATTTACAATAAGCTCGTTTTGAAGTATTATGCGTTTAGTAGATATATAATATATCTAAAATATGTTCGGAGGTTTCGCTATGACAGACTATCAGAAAATGTGCTTGACCCTGTTCAACGCCGTCACCGACGCACTCGCTCAAATCGAAAAAAAACTACGGCGACGCCAAATCCACACTCATCGCCGCCCAGCAAAAAGCAGAAGA
>CALAAN010000184.1 GCA_937884915.1 uncultured Oscillibacter sp. | reverse complement strand
GCCATCTACCTCTTCTCGGCGTTCGGCATCGGCGCGGCGGTGGATGTGCGCGAGATCAGCGTGGATTCGGGGCTCATCGACGCGGTGTCGCTCATCCTGGGCGGCAGCGGCGGCGTGCTCGTGGGCGTGGTGGCACTCTTGTTCCTCGTGACGCTGTTCGGCAACATGATCTCATGGTCGATGGGCGTCAATTCGACGGCGGCGCTGGCGGCGGACCACAACGACATGCCGCGCGTGTTCGCCAGACACTGGGCGAAAAACGACATGCCCGTCGGCGCGGCGGTCACGTCGGGCGTCGTCGCCTCGTGCGTGTGCATTTTAGGCGTGCTCATCGAGATGGCGTCGCCGGATTCGTCGCTCTTCTGGAGCTTTTTCGCGCTGAACCTCGTGATGCTGCTTTTGAGCTATCTTCCCGTGTTTCCGGCATTTTTGAAGCTGCGGCGCGAGGATGCGAAGACGCCGCGCCCGTTCCGCGTGCCGGGGTCTGACACGGCGCTCAAATGGATCGCCTACGTGCCGATGGCGCTTATCGCCATTTCCATTATTTTTACCGCCGTCCCGCTCTCGTTTGACGCAGAGACGCTTGCGGGCTTTTTGCCCATCACGATCGGGTCGATCATCAGCGTGGCGATCGGCGAGGTGCTGATCGCGCTGCGCGGGAAAAACGCGCGCAGCTAAGTACGGTTTCATCATAAGGAGACAAATTTATGGCAAAACGAATCACCGGCACAACGCCGAAGCAGGACGGGTATCGCATGCCCGCCGAATTTGAGCCTCAGCAGGGCGTGTGGATGCTCTGGCCCGAGCGAAACGACAACTGGCGCGACGGCGGCAAGCCCGCGCAGAAGGCATTCGCGGATGTAGCCAAGGCCATCGCAAGATTTGAAAAGGTCACCGTCGGCGCATCGGTGCGCCAGTATCAGAATGCGCGCGCCAAGCTCCCCGAAAATATCCGTGTCGTGGAGCTCGAGAGCGACGACGCCTGGGTGCGCGACTGCGGGCCGACCTTCGTTGTGAACGACAAGGGAGGTCTTCGCGCGGTGGACTGGGAGTTCAACGCCTGGGGCGGGCTCGTCGACGGGCTGTATTTCCCCTGGGACAAGGACGACCAGATCGCGCGCAAGATCTGTGAGATCGCGGACGTGGACAGCTACCGCACGGAGGGCTTCGTGCTCGAGGGAGGCTCCATCCACGTCGACGGCGAGGGCACGGTGCTGACGACCGAGATGTGCCTGCTGTCCGAGGGCCGCAACCCCGACAAGAGCAGAGAAGAGATCGAGCAGATGCTGCGCGACTACCTCGGCTGCGAGAAGGTGCTGTGGATCAAGGACGGCATCGACCCCGACGAGACGAACGGGCACATCGATGACGTGGCGTGCTTCGTCGCACCCGGTGAGGTCGCGTGCATCTGGACGGAGGACAAGAACCATCCGTTTTACGAGCAGGCGCAGGCGGCGTACAGATTCCTGAGCGAGGCGACGGACGCCAAGGGCCGCAAATTAAAGGTCCACAAGCTCTGCCTGACGAAAAAGCCGTGCTTACTCGAGGGCGCGGACACCATCGACGCCGTCGAGGGCACGATAGCGCGCGAGGATGGCGAGGTCAGCATCGCGTCGTATATGAACTTTTTGATCGTCAACGGCGCGGTCATCCTGCCGCAGTACGGCGATGAAAACGACGCGCTCGCCCTCGAGCAGGTACAGAAGATGTTCCCCGACCGCGAGGTCGTGGGCGTGCAGACGAAGGAGATCGCCTTCGGCGGCGGCAACATCCACTGCATCACCCAGCAGCAGCCCGCGGCGAAGAAGTAAAAAAGAGCGCCGCCCATGCAAGCGTACGGGCGGCGTTTATTATGCAGATTCGATCTGCTCGCGGGCGATTCGGATGAATTCGGAGATGACGCTCCACTGATACGAGCGGCTATGATAGCCGAAATGCATGGGATAGCGCGCCGCATCGGAAAGAGGAAGAACATGCAGGTGACTCAGATGTTCGGGCGGAATGGCTGTGTGGACAAGATTTCGCGGGCAGAGACATACGCCTTCTCCCGCGTCGCAAAGCGCCAGCAGTGTTTCCACATTTTCAGAGCGGATCATGCGCCGGGGCTGAAAATCGGAGGCATGAAACAGCTCGCGCCCGATCCGTCCGGCAACATCTTCCGCACTGCAATAGAGAAAGGGGAGATTTTGCATTGGACGAAAGTCTCCCTGTGCGGCGTGCTGTGCGCAGAGGGCAAGATCAATGGGGAAACGCTCCAGCAGTGTATCGGTGAGACAGAGGACGATGTCTTCCATGTAGAAGTGTTCCAGCTCGATCCCGGGCAGAGCATGCGGAAAGTTGGCAATAGCCAGGTCCACCGTGTTGTCAAGCAGCATCTTTTGCAGCCCCTCGTTCGAGCTCTCGAGCAGCTGCACCGCGACGTTTGGATATGCACGCTGAAAAGCGGGGATCAGGCGCGGCATAATGGCGTGACCGCGCGTATAGGCGATGCCGACGCGCAGCTCGCCCTTCTGATTTTCGGAAATGTCGCAGAATTCGCGCTCCATGGCCTGCCGCGTCTGCCCGATGGATTCGGCGTAGCGCAGAAACGTCCGGCCCGCGTAGGTGAGCTCAAGCGGCGTGCGGCGCACAAGGAGCGTGCAGCCAAGCTCCCTTTCAAGCCCCGCGATGTGGGACGAGAGCGATTGCTGCGTGATGTGCAGCGCTTCGGCAGCGCGGGTGAAGTTATTCTCCCGTGCGAGCACGAGAAAATAGTCAAGGGAATGGAAATTCACGGGAACGCTCCCTTCACAGCTGTTTCCTGTAGAATATATCAATTTTAACAGTTTTACAAGATGGAAATTCTCACTTATACTAAAGGCAGCGAAAAGCAGAGCGGTCGGCAAAGCGCGTGGCTTTTTCTTTTTCGCCGCGCCGCCATCCACACGCGTTCGTTCGCTTTGCGTGGGGGAACCTGACAGCCGGAGCATCGACAGGAGATTTTGCAATTTCTGCCTGCCGTGCTCCGGCTCACAGGGCATACCGGAGAGGACGGCGGGAGAGAAACGTGAGCATTTTAGAGCTGGGGAGCTTGCAGCTGACGCTTTTTGCGATGATGCTGATCGGTGCGCTGCTCAAAAAGAAGGGCGTTATCGACGAGAACGGCAAAAAGTGCTTGTCCGATCTGTGTATCAACGTGGTCATCCCGTGCAACATCTTCAAATCCAGCCTGATCGAGCTGGGAGTGGGCGTGCTCAGATCCTGTGCGATGTTGCTTGTGAGCGCGGTCATCATGCAGCTTTTGTGTCTTGCCTTGAATCGCTTTCTTTTTAACCGCTATGATGCGCAGCGGAAAAAGGTGCTGCAATACTGCACCATCGTTCCCATGAGCGGCTTTCTCGGTAATCCCATCGCCGAGGGCATCTACAACGAGGTCGGCGTGCTCTATACGTCCATTTTTCTCATCCCGATGCGCATTGTGATGTGGTCGGTCGGCACGACGTACTTTGTCGCGGGCGAGACGGTGGAGAAGAAAAAGGTCATCAAAAAAATGCTGATGCACCCCTGTCTTGTCGCCATCTACTTGGGACTTCTTTGCATGATCACGCAGGTGCAGCTGCCGTCTGTGACCCTGAACACCGTGAAGTACATCGGGAACTGCAACTCCGCGCTGACGATGTTCATCATCGGCACGATCCTGACAGATGTGCCGCTCAAAAGCATCGTGAGCCGCGACACGGTCAAGTTCAGCGTGCTGCGGCTCGCGCTGCTGCCCGCGGCGGCGCTGGGCGTCGGGCTGCTTTTGCATCTTGAGCCGACGGCGCTCGGCGTGAGCGTCCTGATGACGGGCATGCCCGCGGGCGCGACGGCGGCCATCTTCGCGGCCAAGTACGGCAGCGACGCGCCGTTTGCCGCGCAGAATGTTGTATTTACAACGTTTTTGTCCATGCTGACGCTGCCGCTGTGGGCGTATGCGGTGGGATAAAAACGGGTTTTCTTTTTGATTGCTTCGTGCTAAGATAGCGATACTGTGAATGTGCTGAGAAAAGATAGGGAGGATCGGGATGTCTGCGATCGTTTTATTCTGCCTTGCGCTGCTTGTTTGCATCGTGCTGGAGACGAATATCCTCTATGCGCTTCTGGCAGGGCTTGTGATCTTCACACTGTACGGCAAAAAGCAGGGCTTTTCGTGGAAAGAGCTCGGGAAGATGATCTGCTCGGGCGTGAAGACGTCGGCAAGCGTGCTGCTTGTCTTTCCGCTCATCGGCATTCTGACGGCGCTCTGGCGCGCGTGCGGCACGCTGCCGTTCATCGTCTGCTGCGCTGTCGACCTTATCCGACCGGAAATTCTGCTGCTGATGACGTTTCTCTTAAACTGCGGCGTCTCGATGCTGACGGGTACGGCGTTCGGCACAGCGGCGACGATGGGTACCATCTGCGTGAGCGTCGGTATTTCGATGGGCATGGACCCTGTGCTGCTCGGCGGTGCGATGCTCTCGGGTGTGTACTTCGGCGACCGCTGCTCGCCGGTTTCGACGAGCGCACTGCTCGTGAGCGAGCTGACGGAGACGAACATTTACGACAACATCAAGCGCATGCTCAAGACCGCACTCGTGCCGTTTTTACTGAGCTGCGGTGTCTATGCGGCGCTTGGCATGGTGAAAAGCGGCAGCGGCGCGGCGGGCGAACTGTGGTCGCTCTACGGGTGCGAGATGACGCTCCACTGGATCATGTGCCTGCCGGCAGTGCTCATTTTGATCCTGTCGGTCCTGCGCGTGAACGTGAAAAAGGCGATGTCGGCCAGCATCCTGGCGGCGATCGTGCTGTGTATTTTCCTGCGCCATCTGGACGCGGTGACGATCCTCAAGACAGCGATTCTGGGCTACACGGCGGCGGACGCCGAGGTCGGCGCGATGCTCAACGGCGGCGGCATCATTTCGATGGTGCGCGTGGCGCTGATCGTGATGATCTCGTCGGCGTATTCCGGCATTTTCCGTAAGACGGGGCTTCTCGACGGGCTGTGCGGGCGCGTTACGGCGCTGAGCGAGAAAACCTCGCCCTACGCTTCGATGCTGGTGACGGCGGTTCTGGCGGGCCTTCTTGCCTGCAACCAGACGCTGACGATCATTCTGACGCACCAGCTCTGCGCGCCGTCACAGAGGGACAAGGAGCAGTTTGCCATCAATCTGGAAAACAGCGCGGTCGTTGTCGCGCCGCTGATCCCGTGGTCGATCGCGGGGGCGACGCCGCTCTCGACCGTGGGCGCGCCGATGACGGGCATGGCGCTCGCGTGCTTTTTGTACATCCTGCCGCTGTGCGAGCTCGCGCGGCGGACAGCGCAGCAGCGCGCGGCAAAGAAAGCGGCCGCGCAAAAATAAGAAAGGAAGTTTGCATGAACGGAGAGACTTTACTGGCGGAAGCCATCGAAATGAAAGACGAAATCGTCGAGAACCGGAGAACAATCCACCGCGCGCCGGAGGTCGGGGCACATCTGCCGCAGACGGTCCAATTTGTTGAAGGAAGACTGCGCTCGCTCGGCTATGAACCGCATGAGCTGGGCGGCGGCGTGGTCGCTGAGCTCGCGGGCGAGAACACGGGGCGCTGCATTCTGCTGCGCGCAGATATGGACGCGCTCAAGGTGCAGGAAAAGACCGACCTGCCGTTCCGCTCGGAAAACGGCTGCATGCACGCCTGCGGACACGACATGCACGCTGCGATGCTGCTGGGCGCTGCGAAGCTGCTCAAGGCGCATCAGAGCGAGCTCAAGGGCACGGTGAAGTTCGTCTTCCAGCCCGACGAGGAGGGCTTCACAGGCGCAAAGACAATGCTGCGCGCTGGTGTGCTCGAAGCGCCGAAGCCGCAGGCGGCGATGGCGCTGCATGTGAATTCCGGAACGCCGTCGGGCCTTGTCCTTTGCGGCAAGGGGACGTTCATGGCGGGCTGCACGCTGTTTCGCATTACGGTCAAGGGCGTCGGCTGCCACGGGGCGATGCCGGAGACGGGCGTCGACCCGATCAATATTGCCGCGCACATCTATTTGTCGCTTCAGGAGATCACGGCGCGCGAACTGCCCGCAAAGACGCCCGCTATCGTGACGATGGGTAAATTCAGCGCGGGCCACGCGCCGAACATCATCCCGCAGGAGGCCGTGATCGAGGGCACGATCCGCACGTTCGACCGCGACGTGACCGCTCTGATCCTGCGCCGCATCGGCGAGATCGCGGACGCGACGGCCAGGGCGTTCCGCGGCAGCGCGAGCGTCGAAGAGCTCGCGAGCGCGCCGCCGCTCAAAAACGACGAGGCGCTGACCGAGCAGATGGCGCGGTACGCCGAAGCGCTGTTCGGCGAGAAGAGTGTCTACCGCCTGCGCGAGGGCGGCATGGGCTCTGAGGACTTTGCGTCCTACACCTACGAGCTGCCGTGCGCGTATCTGCTGCTCGGCGCGGGTACAGCGCAGGAGGACGCGCGCTACGGAAAGCCGATGCACAACGAGAGCGTCGTCTTCAACGAGGACATTTTGCCGCGCGGCAGCGCGCTGCTCGCGTACGGCGCGATGCAGTATCTTGCCGATCAACAATAAAAAATCCGCTTACGAATTTCGTAAGCGGATTTTTTACAGATGATTGTCGATGCCTTAGCCGACGAGCGCCTCGGTGTCCATGGCGATC
>CALAAN010000183.1 GCA_937884915.1 uncultured Oscillibacter sp. | reverse complement strand
CGTGCGCAGCGCGCAGATTTTTGCGGCGGCGCTGTGCGCGCT
The DNA here is from genome assembly GCA_937884915.1 of uncultured Oscillibacter sp. Lineage (GTDB taxonomy): Bacteria > Bacillota > Clostridia > Oscillospirales > Oscillospiraceae > Hominicoprocola. Next base: position 3,595 of record CALAAN010000183.1, on the reverse strand, counting down.
CGGCGCGGCAATGCAATTTTATACTGCGTGGGAGTATCTGCACGCGGCGCAAATTTATGAAGAGCTGTATGCCGAGCTGATCGCCGCGGGTGGGCCGAGCGTTGTGGCGGCCTGGATGCCGCGGATCGCGCTGGAGGCAGTGCTCGGCCTTTCGTGGCTCGCCCTCGCCGCATGGGGTGCAAGCGCAGCCGTGCGCACGCACAAAAAGTGGAAGAAGATCAAAAACGAGCAGTGCATCTGCGAGTGAAAGGAGAAACGCCATGTTTGAGAAGATCATGCCGCGGATGTTCGTCTACGCCTACGATCCGGAACAAATCGAGGAAATGCTCAACCGCAAGTCGCGCGAGGGCTGGCAGTGCTATGAAGTGGGCCTATTCTACTGCTTTCACCGCGGCGAGCCGGACGAGTACGAATACCGCGTGCAGGCGACAAAAAAGAAGGAAATGGAGCGGCTGCAATATATCGAGGGACTGCGCAAGCTCGGCATCGAGCATGTGGGCACGGTAGGAGAGTATCTGATTCTGCGCAAAAAGAAAGACGGTACGCCGTTTGAGTTATACTCCGACCTCGACTCGCAGATTGCACAGATAAAGCGCGTGCGGCGCGTGCTGTGGAGCGGGGCGTTGCTGTGCCCGTTTATCGCATTTGCGGAAATAGTGCCGTTAGTCGGCAGACTGTGTCGGTATTTTCAGGCTGGCGGCTATGCAGAGCCTGTGAAGTATATACCGGCCATCGCGTTGATGGTGCTGCTTTTGATCGGACTCTGCATTTGCGCCGCGCAGTGTATCCGCGCATTGCACCGTACGAAGGAAAAACTCAAAAAGCTCGAAGCCGAGCGCGTCATTCGGGAGTGATGCGCATCTTGCAAAATGCCGCCGCGCGTTGTAGAATAGTCCCGCGAAAGAACAAACAAGCGGGAGGAAAGCCGACATGATCCAGGATATTGAGCCGAAGCATCTTTACAACGAGTGGAAAAAGAACGCCGTGCCGAAAAAGAGCAGCGCCGTGGTGCAGTTCCGCGGGCAGGACCTTTTGTGCCGCATCGACGACAACGGCCTCAAGTTCCCGTCGCGCTCGCAGTTTGAAGAGCCTGACGAGGCGTTCACCTATCTTTTTGAGCTCGACGGGCGGGAATACTACCTGCTCTTTGACGAGACCGAGCGTGCGCTCGACGGCTACTCCTACCGCAACATCGGCCTTTTCCGCACGGAAAAGCCCAAGGAGCTCGCCTATGCGGCGGTGAGTGCGTGGCACCTGTGCTCGTGGTACCGCGACGCGCGCTACTGCGGCCGCTGCGGAGAAAAGCTCGTCCACGACGGGAACGAGCGCATGATGCGCTGTCCGAAGTGCGGCAACATGATCTTCCCGCGCATCAATCCGTCGGTCATCGTGGCCGTGACGCACGGGGACTATCTGCTTTTGACCAAATACGCCAACCGCCCCGGCGCGCAGCGCACGGCGCTGATCGCGGGCTTCACCGAGTTTGCCGAGAGCTTTGAGCAGACCGTGCACCGCGAGGTGATGGAGGAGGTCGGACTCAAGGTCAAGAACCTGCGCTATTACCGCTGCCAGCCCTGGGGCATCAGCGGCAACATCATGATGGGCTTCTGGTGCAGGCTCGACGGCGACGACGATACGATCCGGCTCGACAACTTCGAGCTGGCGGACGGCGCGTGGGTCAGCCGCAAGGAATTGCGGGAGACCTTCGTCAACAACGGCATCGCCCTGACGGCGGAGATGATCTCCGAATTTGCCGCGGGCAGAGACCCGTACAGCCTGGAAAAAAACAAGTGAAAAGGAAAATCGGCTGTCTCTGTTGAGACAGCCGATTTTTTTAGCCCAGCGCAAGACCGACGAGGTCCATATCGTTCCAGGTGCAGAGTTCCTTGAGCTCCCCTGTGGGGAGGTCAAACTCGTAGAGCACGCAGGGGACCCACCAGTTGACATTCAGCTTGACAAAGGCGAAATAGCGCTCATTGTCTACGACGATCTGAAAGTCGTAGATGATGTGGTCGATTTGCCGCGAAGCGGCGTGCATCATCGCGATCATCGTCTCGTCGGGGTGAATTTCCTCACCGTGCGCGTTGTAGAGCACCGTATCGATGAGCCGGTTGAGCGTGTCGGAGTGAGGAAGCGAAAAATCGAAATCGGCGTAGTCCGCGGTGTAAATAGCGATGTGGTCCGACGTGAACTCGCCGGTGGAGCGGCTCTTGCCGCTTGTGAAGACTGTTTCATAGGTGCAGGCCGCGCTCTCTTCGTCGCGCGGCCTGAGAATGACGCGAAGAAGCGGTGTATCGGACTCATTCCGGACGAAGAGAAACAGCGCAAGACACAGGGCAAAACTGAGCAGTGCGGCGAAAAGACGTTTCATCGGAACCTCCTTGTAATCTGGCGCTCAGAAGAGCGCGGGCACATAGTCGACCGCGTCGGTGATGCCGCCTGCCTGATCGGAGAGCGACAGCTCGAAGCGGTAGACCGGCTGATAGAAGCCCTTGGAATCGGAGAGGTAGTCAAGCGTGCAGGAGCGCACCTCGATTTGCTGCGCGCTCTGCGCAAACCACGCGCCGTCAAAGCTCTTGCCCGATTGCAGCGCGGCGAGCGCCTGCGCGGGGGAGAGAATGGGCTCTTCGCGCACGGGCGCGAGCGTGGTCATGCGGTTTTCGAGCCGCGAGAGCACCGACTGGTCGTCATCCTGTGTTCTCAGATCACAGGTGAGCGTGCCGTGGAGGAAGCCGCCCTCCACAGGGAGCAGGCCGACGGCGAACACCGCGCGGTAAGAGGTCTCGCCATACGGCGAGAGCGTGAACGCGGCGTCGGCGGGAACGGAAAAGCCAAAGTTGTCGAGCGTTTCGCGCAGGAGCTCTTCGGGAACGTCCTGCGGAGGAACATCGAAAACGGGGGTGTGATCGCGCCCAATGCTGTATTCCCACGTGCCGTCGTGCAGCGTGATGTTGAGAAAATCGCCGGTGGAGTGGTTCATGTAAAGCGCGGTGTCGTCGTAGTAGTCGACGTCCGGAAATTCGAGGCCGCGTGCGGCGGCGAATTTCGCGGCGAAGCGGTCAGCGCCCGCGTTGTCGAGCGCTTGCGCCTGATAGACCCAGGCGGTCTTGCTGTCCTCGTCGAGCGGGTAATCGACCGACCAGCGGACGCCGCTCAGGTCCGCCGTCGTGACGGAGGCGTCGCGCAGATTGCCGTAGGGCTGCGCGGCGTAGGAAATGAAAATGGCGCTGAGTGCGAACACGAACGCGGCGGGCAGCGCACAGTAGCGCGGCCACGTCCTGCTCTTTTGATACAGCGCGAGCGCGAACATCGCCGCGCACCAGCCAAGCATCGCGCCCAGGGTGTTGGTGAACAGATCGTCCACATCGCACATGCCGCGCGCCGTCAAAAGCTGCGTTAGTTCAATGAGAAGCGAAACGCCGAAGCCCGCGCCGAGTGCTGTGTACCACTTGCGAAACGGTTTAGTCAGCAGCGGCAGCAGAAATCCCAGCGGGACGAAGAGCGCGATGTTGAGCAGCACGTTGAGCCAGATTTGCAGCGTGAAGCGCTGGTACGCCTCGCGCCAGGCGCGGAAAAGCTCCAAGTTCCACTGCCG
>CALAAN010000182.1 GCA_937884915.1 uncultured Oscillibacter sp. | reverse complement strand
GAGATCTTTGTTATGATGAAAAAAATGAAGAACAAAAAGGGCTTCACCCTGATGGAAATGCTGATCGTCGTCGCGATCATCGCGGTGCTGATCGTCATCGCGATCCCGACCTTCAACAACGCCCTCGCCAAGTCCCGCGCGGCCACGGACCTCGCCAATATTCGTTCCGGTTATGCCTCTGCGCAGGTGGAAGCGATGATGGGTACTGTTACTCAGGGAAATGATGGCGATACTTATTATCTGCAAAAGGATGGCGGCATTGGTGACAAAGATGAAGATCCTTATGTGTGCCAGGGCGGGGCTGCTGCTATTACGGATCAGGACTCTACGATTGGCGGTATTATGACAGTTGGCGACCTTAACTGGGAAAAGGGTAATTATATTACCTATCAGGTAAAGGAAACGACCGGTGGTGAAATTGAAGTCGAAATTGACACGGATTCGGACTAATGAGCTACTAATTTTAACCTTTTACCCTTTGTAATTGTTTTCTCCGGCGGGAGCAAAGCTCCCGCCGGACTACCCCCTTTATCGCATTCGAAAAGGGGTGGCCGAGGAGTGGCGGTCATCCCAACATTCCCTTGGAAGGAAGGAGACAGGTGCCATGCTGTCTGCATCCCCTGCGCTCGCGGTCTACTGCTGCGTGCTCGCCGCCCTGTTCGGGACGTGCATGGGCAGCTTTTTGAACTGCATGGCCTGCCGCATGCTCCGCGGCGAGAGCGTCCTGCGCGGCCGCTCGCACTGCGACGTCTGCGGCCATGCGCTTTCGGCGCGGGACTTAGTTCCGGTATTCAGCTATCTTTCCTCCAGGGACCGCTGCCGCTATTGCGGCGCAAAGCTGTTTTCCCGCCACGTGTGGGCGGAGGGCGTGAGCGCGGCGGTATTCGTATCGCTGCTGGTAAAATATGATATTTCGCTCCAAACCCTTGAAGCGTGGCTGCTTGCAAGCATTCTGCTTGCCTGTGCGTTCGCGGATTTGGAGGGGTACATCATTCCCGACCGTTTCATAGCGGCCGGTATTGTGCTTTTTATCGGGCATTTATTTTTCGCATCGGAGCCCATGAAAACAGCCGTTGACGGCGCGCTCGGCGGCTTTGCCGTCGTGGGTGTGCTGCTGCTTCTCGTGCACTTCATGGAAAAGCGCATGGGGCGCGAGGCCATGGGCGGGGGCGACTTGAAGCTCCTTTTTGTGACGGGATTGTTTTTTGGCTGGAAGGGGAACCTCTTCTGCCTGATTTTGGCGTGCCTCATCGGCATTGCATGGGGACTTGCTGCGCAGAGGCGCAGCGAGCCCATCCTCTGGGGCCCGTCGATCGCGCTGGCGGCGTGGGTCACGGCGCTGTTCGGAGAACAGGCCGTCAACTGGTATCTGAGCCTTTTATGAAAGAAAGCGAGGACGAGACGTGAGAAAGATCGTAGGCATCGACATTGGCGAGGACAGCGTCAAAATGCTGTATTGTGTGTCCGGCGAACTCAAAAAGGCCGTCGTGGTCGAAACACCGGACAATATGGTCGGGCAGGGGCGCATCCTGTCGATGGACGCCATGGCCGACTTTTTGCGTGAGACGGCAAAGGCGCACGGCATCCCGCTGACGAACGCGGCCCTCGTGCTGCCGTCGGCGAAGATGTTCACGCGCGTGATGACCGTTCCGGCCATGACCGAGCAGCAGCTCAAGTATAACCTGCCCTATGAATTCCGCGACTTTTTGACCGAGGAGAAGAGCAAGTATTTCTTCGACTACTCCGTGCGAAGCATCGTCCGCGACGAAAACGGAGCTCCCAAGGAGATGGAGCTTCTGGCCTGCGCGATGCTCAAGCAGGAGGTCGAGGATTACCGCGCCATGCTGCGCCGCGCGGGTTTCAAGCTCAAAGAGCTTGCGCCGCTCGAGTGCGCGTATGAGGCGCTCGTCGATGTGGACGAGCTCAGCGGCGAGGACCTCTGCATCGTCTATGTCGGCCAGCAGAGCTCGCATTTGTACATCTATCACGACGGCGCGTTCGACAGCCACCGCAGTATCGAGACCTGCCTCAACGAGCTCGACGAGCTCATCGGCGAGCATTGCAGCGTGGATGTCCACGTCGCGCGCTCGTACCGCCGCACGAATTATAACAACGTGCTTGCCTCCGACTACGCCCGCGCGCTTTACAACCGCCTCGGCCTCGAGGTGGTGAAGGCGGTGAACTTCTACAACTACAACAACCGTGGCCGCGAGCTGCAAAACGTCTATGTCTGCGGCGGCGACGGCGATATGACGACGGCTCTGAGCGTCATATCGCAGAACGAAAAGCTGCATCTTCACCGCGCGGAGACGCTGATTCCCGACGAGCTTCTGCCCGAGGAGGACGCGAGACTTTACCTCGGTGCGGCGGGCGTCATCTGCGAGGGCATCAGGGGAGGCGTAAAATGATCGCAAATAAAGAAAAAAACGAAGCTGCCGCGGTGCAGAACGCGGAGGAAAAGCCTGCCGTCCATAAGGCGGTCAAGTGCCCGACGAAGGTCGGCATTAACCTCAACATGCGCGAAAAGCGCACGGGCGAGTTCGTAAGGCTCGGCATCGGCTGCGCCGTGGCGATCCTGGTGGTCGCGCTCGTCGGCAAATTCGGCGTTTACGATCAGTATCAGCGCCTTGCCGATGCCGAGGCGGCCTACGGGCAGGTGCACAAGGAGTATGAAGAGGTCCGGCAGGAGCTCTCGGGCTATGACGAGGTGCTGACGGAGTACCGCAGCTACTCGATGGACTGGATGACGAATTCCGATGATTCGAAGTACCAGTATGTCTCCGTCGACCGCCGCGACGTGCTCGACCTTGTCGAAAGCGAGATGATGACGCGCGGCACGGTGAATTCCGTCCTTGTGCGCAATGATCTGGTCAGCGTGAGCATGTCGGGCATGAGCCTTGAGGAAATTTCCGTGATGTTCGGGGCCATCGAGCAGCGCGACATCGTCGAGCGCGTCGACCTTGACGTCGCCGAGACGGAAAAGGACATGCCAGCGTCTATCATGAGCTTTTCTGTGAACATCACGCTCAAGAGCGAAGAGACCACGGCAGAGGAGGCGGCGGAATGAATCGCGAACTGACCACAAGAGAAAAAGTCCTGCTGCTGCTCCTCGCGGTGCTGGTGATCGGCGTTGGGTATTTCAAATTTGTCTTCGAGCCCATCAACGAGCAGGTGACGGACCTTCAGTCCTCCGCTGCGCAGGAGCAGTCGGAGATCGACAGCAGCATCGTCCAGCTTGCGCAGATGCGCAAGATGGAAAAAGCCGTCGAGGCGAGCAAGGCGGACGGACAGGAGCGCGCCATCCCCGCGTATGACAACAGCGGCGTGCTGATGCGCGAGCTTTATCAGATCTTGGCGAACACGAACGAATACACGGTCGATTTTTCGGCCGCGACGAGCCGCGAGGGCTATATCGTCCTGCGCCCTGTGTCGCTTTCGTTCCAGACGGGAACATATACGCAGGCGCGCGAGATCATCAACGCCATCGCGGGCAGCGACAATTTGAACCAGATCTCGGATGTGAACATCCGCTATGGGCAGGGCAGAAACAGTAACACCGTGCAGACCACGCTCGTCATCACGTATTTTGAAGTGGCGCAGTAACGGCTTTTTATCACAGAAGATTCCAGAAAGGGAGA
>CALAAN010000181.1 GCA_937884915.1 uncultured Oscillibacter sp. | reverse complement strand
CGCACCTCGTCGAAAAGTCCCGCCTCGACCATTTTATCAACGCGCAGGTCGATGGCGCGCTTCATGTCGTCGCGGTCTTCATAGGCAAGGCCGATACGCACGGAATCATAGCGCGGGGGAATCAATTTTGTCTCCGCGTTGTGCTGCGCCATGGTCTTGCCGGTCTCGTAGTAGACCTCGAGCGCGCGGAGGATGCGCTTTTTGTCGTTCAAATGGAGATTTTCGGCGGTCTCAGGGTCGATGCGCCGCAGCTCGGCAAACATCGCCTCGCCGCCCTCCTTGTCCCAGCGGGACTCCAGCTCCGCGCGGGATCTGCCGTCCTTGTCGCCGCCGGCAAAGCCGTGACCGGCGAGCAGGGCATTCAAGTACAGCCCCGTGCCGCCGACGATGACGGGCTGTTTCCCACGCGACAAAATATCGTCGACGCATTTCGCCGCGTCGTCCGCGTAGCGGGCGACGGAGTAGTTTTCCCGCGGGTCGGCGACGCCGACCATGTGGTGCGGGACGCCCTGCATCTCCTCCGCCGTCGGCGCGGCGGTGCCGATGACCATGCCGCGATAGATCTGCATCGAATCGCAGGAGACGACCTCGCCGCCAAGCTTTTTTGCGAGCTCGACGCCGAGCCACGTCTTGCCGCAGCCCGTCGGGCCGACGACGCATACGAGTTTCATTTTCTCCCTCCTGCGCTTACGCGCGCTTGAACATTTTTTCGAGCTCGTACTTCGTGAGCTTCGCCTTCACGGGCCGTCCGTGCGGGCAGAACTGCACCTCGCCGCTCTGCACCTTGTCGACAAGCACGCGCAGCTCGGATAAATCGCTTTTCCAGCCGCCCTTGATGGCCGCCTTGCAGGCCATCGTGTGCAGCAGCGCGTCGCGTGCGGCGGCGGGGTCAGCGGTGTGAGCGGTGACGAGCTTGTCGGCGAGCTCCTCGAGCGCGGGGATGGCGTCGCCGCTGTCGATATCGGCGGGGATGGCGCGCAGGATGAGGCTCCCGCCGCCGAATTCCTCGCACTCAAAGCCGAACTCGCGCAGAAGGTCCAAATTCGCCGCAAGTGCGCTGTACTCCTCGGCGGCGAACTCCGCCACGAGGGGCGCGAGCAGGGCCTGGCACATCAGCGGCTCCTGATTTGCCTTCATGCGGTCGAAATTCACGCGCTCGTGCGCGGCGTGCTTGTCGATGAGCCAGACGTTTTTGTCCTCGTCCTCGCAGACGATGTAGGTATCGAGCACCTCGCCCGCGATGCGCCACGGCGCGGCGGACGGCGGAACGAACGTCGTCTGCTCGATTTCGGGCTCTTCCGCTTTTGCGGGGGCAAACGCGGGGACGGCGGGCGCTTCCGGCTCGGGTTCTGCCGCGACTTCTGCCGCCGGTCCGACGATCGGGCCGGTCACGACGGGGCGGGCGTTTTCCTCGGGCATCGGCAGCGTGACGACCTCGTCATCATGGTTTTCCACAGAATGGACAGACTTTTCCACAGGCTGTGACTGCTGTGCGGACGGTACCGGCGCGGATCCCGGCGTTTCGCGGCGCACATAGTCGGAAAGCGCCGCTTTGCCGCCGCTCTGCGTGTCGATGGCGGGCACTCTCGTCTGCCACTGCGGGGCGGGCGAGGGCTGCACCGGCGCGCTCTGCGGCGCGGACACGGGACGCGCGCCGGCGGGAGAATAAGTGGGCTTTTCCGCCGCGCTCCGGCTCTCGCGGTACTGCTGGGCGGTCATATTGGCGAAGAAATCGCCGCGCGGGTTCTGCACCTGAGAAGCGGGCTTCGGCTGGGGGCGCTCGGTCTCCTCGCGCTTGTCGAGCGCGGCCATGACCGCGTGGTAAACTAAGTCAAACACGCGCTTTTCGCCCACGAACTTCAC
>CALAAN010000180.1 GCA_937884915.1 uncultured Oscillibacter sp. | reverse complement strand
GGATTCTCCGTAGCCTTCATCACCTCGCCCGTGACCTTGTAGGGGGTGAGCAGCTTGACGCGCTCGGGGATCTTGTCCTCTTCGCCCATGGAGGCCCAGATGTCGGTGTAGAGGGCGTCCGCGCCCTTGATGAGCTCTCTGTCCTCGCCGTACTCGACGATGGCGCCGGTCTCCTTGCCGACCTCGCGGCAGTATTCGACGACGTCAGCGGCGGGCGCGAGCTCCTTCGGGCCCCAGCCGACATAGTGGATGCCGAGCTTGGCGCAGATGTACATGAGGCAGTAGGCGACGTTGTTGCGCGTGTCGCCGCAGAAGACGAGCTTGCACTTGCTGAGCGGCTTCTTCGTGTTCTCCATCAGCGTGAGGATGTCGGCGAGCGCCTGGGTCGGGTGGTCGACGTCGGTCAGGCCGTTCCACACGGGCACGCCCGCGTTGGCGGCGAGACCCTCGACGACCTTCTGGTCGTAGCCGCGGTACTCGATGCCGTCGTAGAAGCGGCCAAGGACCTTGGCGGTGTCGACCATCGTTTCCTTCTTGCCCATCTGGGAGGACTTGGAATCGAGGAAGGTGACGTTCGCGCCCTCGTCGTAAGCAGCGACTTCGAACGCGCAGCGGGTGCGGGTAGAGGTCTTTTCGAACAGCAGCACAATGTTCTTGCCGGCGAGCAGGTTGCCGCGGATGCCGGCGCGCTTTTTGGCTTTGAGGTCGGCGGCGAGATTGAGCATGTAGCGGATCTCGTCGGGGGTGAAGTCCTTCAGCGTCAGAAAAGAACGGCCTTTCAGATTAACGGGCATGGGATAGTCCTCCTTTTATCGTTTTACTCTCAAAATCTCTCAAAAGCATCTAAATAATGCTATCGTTATTATATTATTTTTGGTTAAAAAAGCAAGAGACGCGCGATTTTGCGGCACTCACTGGCATACGATGAGAAATGCATACTGGTCTGTGATAAAACGCTGACAGGCGGCACAACTGCCGTGCAGGACGGGCGCGCCGCACCGTCAAAATGCCTCTGCCGCGCCCCACTGGACACGAAAATATTCTCTTTCTGGACCAGCGGTTTTTATCGCGGGAAAAGCCTTGCCGCGCCTGTGCTTGACGGCAGGCGCGCCGCGGCAGATTTCTTACCGGATTCCCTTGTTTTCTGCCATTAAATATAGTATAATTGCAAAAAAGTATCCCCATGGGGCGATTTCGGGCGAATGTGCCGCGCCGTTTGGGTAAAACCGCAAAGGATAGAGGAGAAATTGCTATGAATATGATCCGCAGCGCAAAGAACCAGATCGCCGAGCTGACGGCGGCGGCTTATCGCGCGGCTGTGCAGGAGGGGCTGCTGCCCGAGGGCGTTGAGACCGTCCCCGCCGTGGAGATCCCCAAGGATACCGCCAACGGCGACTATACGACCACGTTCTGCCTGGCCGCGTCCAAGGCCATGCGCAAGAACCCCCGCGAGGTTGCGAAGATCCTGACCGAGCACATGGACCTGAGCGGCACGTACTTTACGTCCGTTGAGATCGCGGGCCCCGGCTTTCTGAACTTCCGTCTCGGCGATAAGTGGTACGCCGACGTCCTGACCGCCGTTGAAGAGGAGAAGGGCGACTACGGCCGCGACAACTGGCTGGACGGCAAGAAGTACATGGTCGAGTTCGTCTCCGCGAACCCCACGGGCCCCATGCACATGGGCAACGCCCGCGGCGGCGTGCTGGGCGATACGCTCGCCGAGGTGCTCGACTGGTCGGGCGCGAACGTGTGGCGCGAGTTTTACGTCAACGACTTCGGCAACCAGATCGAAAAGTTCGCCAAGAGCATCGAGGCGCGCTACATCCAGCTCATCAAGGGCGAGGATGCGATCGAGTTCCCCGAGGACGGCTACCACGGCGACGACATCCGCGAGCTCGCCAAGGCATTCTACGACGTCCACGGCGACAGCTATCTCGATAAGTCCGTCGAGGAGCGTCACGCCGACATGGCGCGCTTCGGCCTGGAGCGCAACATCCCGAAGATGAAGAGCGACCTCGAGCGCTACGGCATCAAGTTTGACGAATGGTTCTTCGAATCCTCGCTGCACAACAGCGGCTATGTCAAGGACACCGTCGAGGAGCTGCACAAGCTCGGCTGGACGTATGAGAAAGAGGGCGCGCTCTGGCTCAAGACCGCCGACATCATGCGCGAGCAGTACCGCAAGCAGGGCAAGAAGGACGCGGACATCGACAAGCTCGACTTAAAGGACGACGTTCTGCGCCGCGCCAACGGCTTCTACACCTACTTCGCCGGCGACATTGCCTATCACCGCAACAAATTCGCCGTGCGTCACTTCGACAAGGTCATCAACATCTGGGGCGCTGACCACCACGGTCACGTGGCCCGTATGAAGGGCGCGATGGACGCGCTGGGCCTCGATGGCACGAACCGTCTCGACATCGTGCTGATGCAGCTCGTCAAGCTGGTGCGCGACGGCGAGGTCGTGCGTATGTCCAAGCGCACGGGCAAGACCATTTCGCTCTCTGACCTGCTCGATGAGATCCCCGTCGACGCCTGCCGCTACTTCTTCAACGCCAAGCCCGATACGCAGATGGAATTCGACCTCGGCCTCGCCGTGCGCGAGGACAGCGAGAACCCCATCTACTACATCCAGTACGCGCACGCGCGCATTTGCAGCCTCTTAAAGGCGCTGGAGGAAGAGGGCCACAGCGTCAAGTCCGGCCCGGTCGACATGTCCATTCTCTCGAGCGACG
>CALAAN010000179.1 GCA_937884915.1 uncultured Oscillibacter sp. | reverse complement strand
CCACGACGCATCCTCCTTTCGAGCGCTTCGATCGCCTTGCCGGCGGGGTAGGTGATGCAGAAATACATCAGCGCCGCCAGCACGTAAGGCGCGATGGAAATGTAGGTAGAGTTCGCCACGGTCTTCGCGGCGAACATCAGCTCGACCATGCCGAGCGTGGAGCAGATGGACGATTCCTTGACCATGGTGACGACCTCGTTGCCGAGCGCGGGCAGGACGTTCTTGATGGCCTGCGGCAGCACGACGAGCTTCATCGCCTGCGCGGCAGAAAGGCCCAGCGAGCGCGCGGCTTCGGTCTGGCCCGCGTCGACGGCAAGGATGCCCGCGCGGAAGATCTCGGCGACGTAGGCCGAGCTGTTGAGCGCAAGGGCCACAACGCCGGGGATGAAGCGGGAAATGTCGATAAAGCCGAAGAGGTACAGGCGCGGGATGGAGATCGCGCCGAAAAGGCCGAAGTAGATGATCGAGAGCTGCACGAGCAGCGGCGTGGAGCGGAAGATCGCAATGTACGCGCCGGAAATGCCGCGCACGAAGCGATTCTTACTCAGGCGCATGAACGCGAGCAGCAGCGCCGGAATGACGGCCAGCGCGACCGACACGACCGCGAGCAGCAGCGTGTAGCCGAGCGCCTGCAAAAAGTAGACGCCGTATTTCGGCAAAAAGGAAAAGTTGAAGAACGACGCCGGCGACATGCCGGTAAAAAGGCCGCTCCACCATGTGGCAAAATCCATGGGAGGGATCTCCTTTCAGATGTGTGATTTAGCTGGGATAAGCCTCGCAGAGTTTCGCGCTGCCAGCGCGAGACACTTTACGCGGAGTGAAAATCACCGCAGCGGTGCAGTGTCGAAGCACCCGCTCGCGGGGGGCGAGGCACAGAGCGGAGTAAGAATTTAATGAAAAGAGACGAGCCTCTTTTCATTAAGAGACGCCAATGAGCAAAGCCATTGGGGGCTTTGCTCATTGGCTATGAGAGATAGTGAGAAGAGAGCGTAATTAAGAGGAGAGCTTAGGCTGCAGGAGCGTCGGCGGTGACCTCGACGGCCTTGCCGCTCAGCTCATCGGCAGCGGCGATGAATTCTTCCATCTTGTTCTCGGAGGCCATCTTGGCGATGGCGGCATTGATGCTGGGCAGCAGACCCTTGGGGTCACCCTTGGCGACGGCGATGCAGTAGGGCTGTGCTTCACCGAGTTCGGAGGAAGCGCCGGCAATGGCCAAATCAGGGTTGGCGTCGACATATTCCTGCGCGACAGCGCCGTCAAGCACGACCGCATCGATCTTGTCATAGACCAGCTCGTTGACAAGATCGGTCACAAGCGTCAGAGAAACGAGGTTTGCCCCTTCCATCTGGTCGGTGACAATGGATTCCTTCGTGGTGGCAGCCTGCGCGCCGACGCTCTTGCCGGCAAAGTCGGCGAGGGTGGCGTACTGATCAGCAGCGTCAGCCTTGACGAGGATCATCGGGGGAATGTCGGTGTAGTAGGGATCGGAGAAGTCGGCGGAGTTGAGACGCTCGGGCGTGGCCTCCATAGCCGCCATGACGATGTCATAGTCGCCCTTGGCGAGGGAAGTGAGCAGGTAGTCAAAGTTCATGTTTTCGACTTGAAGTTCCTTGCCCATCTCGTCGGCGATGTACTGCGCAGCGGAAATGTCGATACCGGCGTACTGCATCGTGCCGCTGTCATCGGCATACATGAACTCGAACGGGGCGTAGTCGGCGGAGGTGCCGAGTACCAGCGTGCCGCCGGTCTGCTCGGTGTTGTTGTCGGTGTTGGCATCATCGGTGTTGCTGCTGTCGTCGCTCTTGCTGCCGCAGGCAACCAGCGAGAGGCTCATCATCAGAGCCAGCATCAGTGCGGTAAACTTTTTCATGGTTGATAGCTCCTTTTTTCAATTTCTTTCCATCTTGTATAATGTTTGATTGCTGAACGAATTTTCATACGTCTCATGAACGATAACGATAGTATAGATGTTTACTTATTCATTGTCAACGATTAAAAACTCAAAAAATAGATAAACTTTCAACGTTTTTCTATGCACAATGTACAAACATTCACTAAAAATAGCGAAAATGCAGAAAAGTATGCAATTATACGCGAATATACGCAAGATGAAACGGCGGGGAGAGCCGTATAAAAGAAGCATCCGCAGAAGTTTTGGCTGCTTCTGCGGATGCGTTTCTTATTGTGAAATGTCCGGTACAACAGTGCGGGATTTTTTCGGCGTTCTGACGTAGGCGAAATAATAACCGATCGCGCACAGCGGCAGGGCGGCGAGCACGTCTAAAATAGAGTGCTGCTTCATAAAGACCGTGGAGATACTGATGAAAAACGCCGCGACGGTCGAGGCAATGCGCCAGCCGCGTTTGGAGAAGATCGGCGCGTACCAGAAGGCGAAAAACGCCGCCATCGAGCCGATGACGTGCAGTGAGGGACAGACGTTCGTGTTCGTGTCGAACTCGTAGAACCCCGCGATGAAGCGCGTGAGGGCATTGTCGCGCGGGAAGACCTCGGGCCGCAGCGTCTGGCAGGTGGGGAAGAGAAAATAGATGAGAAGTGTCACCGAGTAGGTGATCATCACGAAGTACATCATGCGGCGAAAGCCCGGCACATCGAAAAAGAACGTGTAGGCCACCGCGCCGATGAGGTACACAAACCAGAACATGTAGGGGATCAAAAACCATTCGTTAAAGGGAATGAGATCGTCGAGCGCGCAGTGCATGTTGATGTAATGCGCGACGGGATAGAAGCGCTCGACATACGAAAAGCCGAGGCCGAAGATGGGCCAGTAGAGCAGCAGCCACACGTGGGAAAACTCCGGTGTGTTCAGTTTGCCGAATCGGAACTGGCGGTAGTCAACGCTGGGTTTGATCATGCGAGGTCTTCCTCCTTCTCCTCCTCGGCTTCGCTCATCTCGGAGAGGATGTTGGCCGCGGCGTTGTGCGGCACGGCGGCGTCGAGCGCGTCGCCCATCTTTTCGAGCGCGTTTTCATCGCTGAGCAGGCGCAGGCTCGTGCGCGCGATCTCCTTGGGCGTCTGCCCTGTGACCGCGCCGCCCGTGCGCAGGAAGAAGTCCTTGTTGTACTCCTCGCAGCCCGCGACAGCGTCGATGAACACCATCGGCAGGCGCATCGAGGCCGCCTCCGTCACGCTGATGCCGCCGGGCTTTGTGAGGTAGAGGTCGGCGGAGTCCATCAAAAGCGCCATGTCCTTCACATACGAGCGGACATGGACGTTTTTCGCATCATAAAAGCGGCGCTCGAGCCTGCGATAGAGCTGCTTGTTCGTGCCGCAGACGATGGTCAGGTCCTGATCGTCCGGCAGGTCGCGCACGATGCGGCGCGCGATGCTCATGATGGGGCCGCAGCCCATGCTGCCGCACATCATCACGAGGTGCTTGTGATCGGTGGGGATGCCGAACGCGCGCTTGGCGTCCTCCTTGCGCACGCTGGAGCGGAACATCTGGCGCACGGGAATGCCGCAGGCGCGCAGGCGTTCGCTCGTCACGCCGCCGCCGAGAAAATCGCCCGAGAGCGAAGAGGCGGGGATGAAATAGCGGTCGAGCGAGCTGTCCTTCACGCTGGGCGAGCAGGTGTAGTCCGTGGCGATGAAACAGGTCTTGAGGTTCGGCAGGTGCGTCTTCACGACCTCGCTGACCATCAGCGCCGCGAACGTGTGGGTGCAGATGACCGTGTCGTACCCGCTGCCGGCGATGAAGCCGCAAAGCTTTTCCGCGCCCTGCGTCAGATAGCGGTAGAGCGCGGAGCCTTCATGAAACTGTGCGGGATGCTCCTCTGCCGCGCGGTAGCCCACGCGGAAAAGACCCGGCGCGTGGCGATAGATGCGCACGTGCCAGTTGGAGATAAAGCGCGAGACCTCGGGCGAGATGAAGCGCAGCGCGTCCTCGGTGTCGCAGGGGATGTTCTGGTTGCGGCACTCCTCCTCGAGCGCCGCGGCGCAGGAGTTGTGCCCCTCGCCGGTGTTGCAGCTTAAAATCAAGACTTTCATGAAAAGCTCCGATCCTTTACTGTAATTCTTCTTTGTTGTGTCTGCTCCGGCGCTGCTGCGCGGCGAGAAGCTTTTGCAGCCGCGGCCGGTTGTAGCGCTGGATGATGAGAAACGGCAGATTGCCGAATAAGATATAGATGGCGGTGACGACCGCGCCGCCCGTCCCGGGCCAGAGGCGCAGCGCGTAAAAGCCGAGCAGAATGAGCACAAAGTGCGTGAACTCGGCGACGCAGGTCTCTTCGATCATGCGCGGGAGCTGCGCGCGAAAGTCCGTGTCCAGCTTTTTGGCGGGGATGAGCTTGGGGACGATCCTGCTCATGTCGGGCACCTTGTCCTGCCACTCGTGCACACGAAGAAAGCGGTAGAGCTTTGCCTCCCAGCTTGCGCAGCGGTAGGGGAATTTGTCGCCGTGGAACCAGGATTTTGGCAGCAGCCGCCCGATGAAAAATGACACGACGGCTAAAATGGCGTAGTAAACGCAGCAGCGCAGAAAGCCCATCGTCACCTCTCCTGATCCTGTGATAAAAGCCCGACGCAGAGTCGCTGCGCCGGGAAAAAGCCGTTCATCAGGCTGTTAAGATTCAGTATAGCATAGAGTTTATAAGAAATGGTGAAGCCAAGCTCAACTTTTGTTGAAGAATGTCGGTCATTTCTCCATCGGCAGCCGCACGGCAAAGCGGCAGCCGCCGTTCACCGGGTCCTCGACCCAGACCTCGCCGCCGTGGATGGCGACGATCTTGCGCACGAGCGCGAGGCCGAGGCCGTTGCCCTCGGATTCGTGTGAGCTGTCCCCCTGATAGAATTTGTTAAAAATGCGGGCCTTATCCTCGTCGGGGATGCTTTTGTCCTCGTTGTCGATGGTGAAGAGCACGCTGCCGTTTTCCTCCATGAGACGCATGCGGATCATGC
Organism: uncultured Oscillibacter sp.; assembly: GCA_937884915.1. GTDB lineage: Bacteria > Bacillota > Clostridia > Oscillospirales > Oscillospiraceae > Hominicoprocola. Next base: position 2,480 of record CALAAN010000179.1, on the reverse strand, counting down.
CGCCGCGCGGGCCAAATTTGACGGCGTTGTCGATGAGGTTCGTCCACACGTGCTGCAAAAGTCCCTCGTAGCCTGTGAAGTCGACGGAGTCAAGGTCGACGTCGAAGTCGACGTCCTTTTCCGTCCATTTGCGCTCAAGCGCCAGAATGCACTGCCTCATCTGCTCGTCGAGACGGAAGCGCGAGCGCTGGGGGTGGATGGACTGGCTGTCGAGCTTACTCAGCAGTAAGATGTTGCCCGCTAAGGCGGAGAGTCTGCGCGTGTTGAAGAGAATTTTGTCGATATACTCCGCCTGCTCCTCGGGGGATTGCTGGTGCTCCTGCAAGAGCGAGGCGTAGCCCTCGATCGCGCTGATGGGCGTTTTGAACTCGTGCGAGACGTTCGAGATGAAGTCGGTCTGCAAGGTCTCAGTCGCGTTCAGCTCGCTGACCATGAGGTTGAAGCTGTCGAAGCTGTCGCGGATGTCGCGAAAGACGCTGTTTGTCTCCACGTGCACGCGGAAGTTGCCGCCAGCGACCTCTTTCATCGCGCGCGACAGGCGCGAGATGGGCGCGAAGAACGCGACAGAAAAGCCCGCCGCCGTCGCGCTGCCGAGCAGCAGCGTGAAGATGAGCAGCCATACGAACATCGGCACGTTGACGCCGAGGTGCTCAAGTCCCCAGGCCGCGAGCGCGGCGAGCAGCGCCACGCCGATAAAGCCCGCCATGCAGATGAAGAAAAACTGCACGCGGATATCGAGAAATTTGTTGCGCCGCTTTTTCATGTGCGCACCACCTTGTACCCCACGCCGCGCATCGTGACGATCTTAAAGTCGGGATTGTCGCGGAAGCGCTCGCGCAGGCGCGCGATGTGAACGTCGACGGTGTGGGTGTCGGTGCTGGAATCGTAGCCCCAGATGTCGTCCATGAGCTGCTGGCGCGTGAAGATGCGGCCGGGGAACGACGCCATCTTGTAGAGCAGCATGAACTCCTTCTGCGGCAGCACCATGCTCTCACCGCCGGCGGTGACGCTGAGCGAGTCGCACTCCATTACCGTGCCGCCGATGACCTGACGGCGCTCGCTTGCCATCTGGGCGCGGCGCAGCAGCGCGCTCACACGCAGCACCATTTCGCCGATGTTGATGGGCTTGACCATATAGTCGTCGCTGCCGGAGAGGAAGCCGAGGCGCATGTCGTCAAAGGCGTCCTTGGCGGTGATCATCATAATGGGGATGGACGAGCCGCTCTCGCGGATCGAGCGCACGAGCTCGTAGCCGTCCATCTTCGGCATCATAATGTCGGAGATGATGAGATCGTAATAGCTCTGCTCAAGCGCGGCAAGCGCCTCCTCGCCGTTGGAGACGCCGAGGACGGTGTAGCCGTTTTTGGTGAGCACGTGGGCGAAGAGCTGGCGCAGCTCGCGGTCGTCCTCCGCAATGAGAATTTTGAACAATCCGATCCCTCCGATCCTGTGTCGTCGCGCCGCGGTTTCGCGGCGCTTGTCCCGTCAGTATACCATATCTTTTGCAAATGTGCAGCAGGTTGCGCGGAAATTTTGCACGGCGGCGAAACTGCACAAAAAAAGAGCCGCCCTTTCGGACGACTCTTCGTATTTAAGCTGTGCGTTAACCGCCGAGGTAGGCCTTGCGGACGGCGTCGCTCGCCATGAGCTCCTTGCCGGTGCCGGAGAGGGTGATGCGGCCCGTTTCAAGCACGTACGCGCGGTCGGCGACGGAGAGCGCGGCCTGCGCGTTCTGCTCGACGAGCAAAATCGTCGTGCCCGCAGCGTGCAGCTCGCGGATGATGTCGAAGATCTGCTCCACGAGGATCGGAGCTAAGCCCATGGACGGCTCGTCGAGCATCAGGAGCTTGGGCTTACTCATGAGCGCTCTGCCCATGGCGAGCATCTGCTGCTCACCGCCGGAGAGCGTACCGGCGATCTGCTTGCGGCGCTCCTTGAGGCGCGGGAAGCGCTCGTAGACGTCCGCGATGCCCGCTTCGATGGTGGAATTGGGCTGGGTGTAAGCGCCCATTTCGAGGTTATCCTCGACCGTCATCTGCAAAAAGACATGACGGCCTTCGGGGACCTGCGCAAGACCGTGCTCGACGATCTTGTGCGCGGGAACGCCCTTTAAGTCCTTGCCCTCGAAGACGACGCTGCCGTGCTTGGGATGCAGAAGGCCGGAGACCGTGTTCAGAACGGTCGACTTGCCTGCGCCGTTCGCGCCGATCAGCGTGACGACCTCGCCCTCGTTGACCTCGAAGGAAACGCCCTTGACGGCGTGGATGCTGCCGTAGTAAACGTGAAGATCGTTCACCTGTAAGATCTGTCCCATCGTTAGGCCTCCTTCTGCTTGCCGAGGTAGGCTTCAATGACCTCGGGATTGTTCTGAATGTCTTCGGGTGTGCCCTTGGCGATGACATGGCCGAAGTTCAAAACGGCGATGCCCTCGCAGATGTTCATGACGAGGTTCATGTCGTGCTCGATGAGCAGCACCGCGA
>CALAAN010000178.1 GCA_937884915.1 uncultured Oscillibacter sp. | reverse complement strand
TGATGGAACGCCGCTCTGTTCTGCCGTTTACTTTCCATTCGACGCTTTCTTCCCTGCTCACGCCGACGCGGGGCCCCATGCCGGCGCGATCCCATTCGGCGTAGTATCTTCCGTCACTTGTGCGGTAAACGGAACACTGTTTGACCGGCTTCCATTCTCCGCTTGCATAGCAGATCTCGCCGCTTGTCTCGTAGCTGCTGCCGTTGTCGTCGACGTTGACACGCATTCCGCTGCCCACGACCTCGTCGGACACGGCCTCGCCGACGGAATAGTTGAACTCTGAGCCCTCTTCGTAGTCCGGCTCACTGGGCTCAATCTCCGTGATGGTCACAAACACCGGCACGCCGAGCACGCCGAAATCGTAATCATCGCCGTTCTCCGTCGCGTAGACTTTGCCGTCGAAGGGTTCGAGGGCAAAGAAATAGCCGACCCATTCGTCATCTACCGGCTGCTGCACCGTGTTTTCTCCGATGCGCTCAGGCTCGCAGAGCGCGAAGCTCACGCCGAACACCACTGCAAGCGCCAGCGCAAAAGCGATCAGTCGTTTCATGCTTCTCCCTCCTTCCATTTGACCGGAATGCTGATCGAGCAGAGCTTACCATCCTGATAGCGGAAGGTATCCAGATTTGAGTAAGAATACGGCGCACTGTCATTGCTGCGGCTGCAAATGTTGTATTCTATCGTCTCGCCGTTCCAGCCTGTGCCATAGCTCGTGCCGATCAGGTACGCCGCGCCGTCCGCGGCGGTGATGGACTCGGGCAGCGCGTCGGGCGTGAACTCTTCGAGCTTCAAAAGGCAGTCATTTTCGTCCATGTGCGCAACGGTGAACTTCGTCGGCGTTGGACGGGAGACGGCGGTGATGGCAACTTTGACCGTCACGCGCTCGGATTTTCCGCCGATCGTTTCGGTCTTGTCGCTCGTGAGCGTGTGGGTCACGCTGCCGCCGTCCGCGCCAGACATGCCCATGCTGTTGCCGCGCGTCAAGTAAATGCGCCCATCGGAGGTCTGGCAGATAGGATAGAAATTGAAAATGACCTGTCTGCTGCCGCAGACGTAGACCTCACCGGAGAGATTGATATCCAGCCAGTCCGTGCCGTTTTCTCTGTCGACATTCGACCGGCCGTCCGCCTTGCCGAGATCCCCGATGTGCACGATCTCCGGAAAGTCGCTGTCCAAAAGCGGACTTTCGGTCTCGCCATTCGCATCCCCGCTCTCCATCGGCAGAACGCTGAAGATCCCGCCGCCGTCGGGAAGGTCTGGGAAGCGCCAGCCCTCCTCCGTCCGCTCGGCGTAGAGCCGTCCCTTCGTCCAGCTGAATTTGCCAGGGGACGTGACTTTGAGATCGTCGCCCGTGTCAATGTCCTCTTCCGAGACAAAAGCCCCGATGAGCGTGCTCTCTTCCTCCTCGTCCGCGGCGGACTGCACCGCGCCGCCGTCAAGCAGCGCGATCAGGAAGACCGCCGCGAGGATTGCGAGGAAGACGAGCGTGGTTTTCGTGTTACTCTTCATGTTCTGCCTCCAATTCTCCGTCGCATTGCAGGATGTCGCCCACATTGCACTCGAGCGCGCAGCAGATGCGGTTGAGCGTCGCAAAGCGCACGCCCTTGGCCTTGCCGCTGCGCAGGATGGATAGGTTTGCCTCCGTGATGCCGACAATGGCGCAGAGCTCCTTGCTCGTCATGCCGTGCGCTTTCAGCACCTCGTCCAGATGTACCGTGATCGCCATGACCGCGCCCTCAGATAAAGAGGTCGTTGTCCGCCGCGAGCGCGACATTCGAGGCGATGAGTCGCGAACCGAGGAGCGCTG
>CALAAN010000177.1 GCA_937884915.1 uncultured Oscillibacter sp. | reverse complement strand
CGCTTTGTGATCTGGTCATAGCGCATGAAGATCACGCGGCAGTCCTCGCGGCACTCGATGAGCGCGCTGCCGTCGCGAAAGCCGGTGAAGGCCAGCTCCTCGCCAAAGATGCTGCCCTCGTCCATGCTTTCAAGCACGGTGCGGTTGCCGTCGGCGTGCAGACGCAAAAGCGCCGCGCTGCCCGAGAGCAGCACGCCGATCATATCCTGCTGCTGCCCGCAGGTGAGAATGGTCTGTCCTGCGCTGAAGCGCTGCTCATAAGCGCTGAAACAGCGCAGCATATTTTCGCACGATACTTCGTCCACGCCTGTAAACAGTGCAGAATCGCGGCAGTCCATCGCTTCCCCTCCCGTAAGGCTTGCTGCCCTATCGGTGCAACATCGCCGTTTACCTATTGCATTATCATATACCAGAGAGGGGAAAAAGTAAATGACAATTTCACGAAAAAATCAGATAAAAAAGCGCGCGATCCCTGTAAAAAAGCATCCGCCTTATTTGGCGGATGCTTTGTCCTTGGCTTTGCGCGCATAGTCGTAAAACACCTGCGCGATGGGCGACAAGATGCTGTTTTTATGTTTGACGATATAGAGCTGGCGGCGGAAGCGCGAGTCGGGGAACGGGAAAGAGAGGAGCTTTCCGAACTGAACATAGTCCTGCGCGGCGCTCTGCGCAATGAGGCCGACGCCTAAGCCCTCGCTGACCATCTGCTTGACGCTCTCGGTCGAGCGGATCTCGACCGCGGTGCGCAGCTGGGCGATGTCGATGCCGAGCTCGCTTAGAAGCTCCTTGCCTGCCTGATACGTGCCGCTGCCCTTTTCACGGCTGATGAACGTTTCCTCTTTGAGCTGCTCGATGGGGAAGGGCTTGCCCGCAAAGGCCTGATACTTTTCGGTGTTCGGTGTGATGAGCACCATCGGGTCGCTGGCAAAGTCCTGATAGACGCACTTGTGGCTGGCCACCATCGTGCCGCAGAAGCCGATCTCCACGCTGCGCGTGGCCACAAGCTCCACGACCTTGGGGCTGTCCTCCATCTGGATATTAAAGGTGATGTCCGGATAGCGGGCGCGGAAGTCCTGCAAAAGGTGCGGCAGATAGTACTGGCTCGGCACCGTGGAGGCCGCGATGGAGATCGTGCCCTTCATTTCCTGCGAGAAGTTGCGCAGCGCGATGGCCGCGTTCTCGCGCACCTGCAGGATCTCCTTGGCGTATTTATAGAGGAGCTTGCCCGCGTCGGAGGGGTAGGTCTCCTTCGTGGTGCGGACGATGAGCTTGATATTCAGTTTCCTCTCCAGTGCGGAGACGTGCGAGCTGATGGTCGGCTGCGTCAGGTGCAGCAGCTCCGCGGCGCGGGAAAAGCTGCAATTTTCCACCACGTAGACGAACGCTTCGAGCTCTTTGATATCCATATCAATGTCCATGAAGTTCCCCCGTCAGACCGGCAAAGCAAAATGTTTTGCGTTGATAATGCGTTGAATGCTCATTTTTTAACAGTATACACAGTTTGCAGCCGTTTGTCCAGAGAGGGAAACGGCATTTTGCAGGATTTTATGCATGATCTTCCCGCATGATGCACCATGCGGGAAGGATCACGGTAACTTACTGCTTTTCCTGCGCCAGCGCCTCGCTCAGTGCGATGGCGAGCTGATCAGGGCAGGAGGTATTCTTGAAGCCGCAGCGGATGCCGCGCATGCGCTCAATGGCGTCCTCGGCCTTCATGCCTTCGACCAGACGCGAAATGCCCTGAAGGTTGCCGTTGCAGCCGCCGATGACCTCAACGCTCTTGATGGTGTGGTCGTCGTTCAGTTCAATATGCATTTCCTTGGAGCAAACGCCCTTGGTGCGGTAGTTATAAACCATTTCTATCTCTCCTTTTCTGATAGTCCGCGTCAATCATAGCACACTTGTCCTGCGTTCGCAAGGGATGCGCCGAAAAAGGAAAGAAAAAGAAGATGCGGCAATTCAGGGTGGTATTCCGCGAACAGCTGTGCTATAATTATCCTGTTGGAATATTGTCATCAGAGAACAAAACGCAAAAGGAGTTGTTTTTCATGTCAGTTTTGACCGCCGTGCTTCTCGGCCTTGTGCAGGGAATCGCGGAATTTCTGCCCATCTCATCCTCCGGCCATCTCGCCATCGCGGAGCATCTGCTAAGCATTCAGGGTGCGAGCAATGTCCCCGACTTTTTCGACGTGCTGCTCCACCTCGGCACGCTCGTCGCGGTGTTTGTCGCCTATTGGGACGATATCCGCGACATGATCGTGGAATTTTTCACCGGTATCGGCGACCTTGCGCATCACCGCACGCCGAACCCCGTGCCGCCGGCAAGACGGCTGATCCTGCTCATCATCGTGGGTACGCTGCCGCTTTTCGTCATGGTGCCGTTTCGCCATTTTTTCACGGGGCTGAGTGATAACATGTACTTTATCGGCGGCGCGCTGATCGTCACGGGTATCCTGCTCTTTGCGAGCGACCGCGTGCGCCGCGGCCGCAAGACGGAAAAGACCGCCACGCTGCTCGACGCACTGGTCGTCGGTATCGGTCAGGCCATCGCGCTGTGCCCGGGTATCTCCCGCTCCGGCATGACGATCACGGCGGGCTGCTTCGCGGGCTTTGAGCGCAAGTTCGCCGTGCGCTTTGCGTTCCTGCTCTCGATCCCCGCGGTGCTGGGCG
>CALAAN010000176.1 GCA_937884915.1 uncultured Oscillibacter sp. | reverse complement strand
ATTGGAAAGTTCGATCTGGGTTCCGATTTTTTCTAAATCTGCGGCCGAGAGCGCACCCTTGATGGCAGCCTGTGTACCGACGTTCATAAAAACCGGCGTCTGCACTTCCCCGCCGTGCGCGCATTTGAATTTGCCGCGTCGGGCCTTGCCCTCGTATTTGATCACTTTGAACATAATTCTTCCTCACTTTTAAGAGATGAACATCGCGTCGCCGAATGAGAAGAAGCGATAGCGGTTCTTCACCGCCTCTTCATAGGCGTGCAGCACGTGCTCGCGGCCCGCGAGCGCCGAGACCAGCATGATGAGCGTGGACTGCGGCAGGTGAAAATTCGTCACGAGCGCGTCCATCACCTTAAAGCGGTAGCCCGGATAGATGTAGATGCTCGTCCAGCCCGCAGAGGGCTCCATGTGTCCGTCCTCCTGCGCCCAGCTCTCAAGCGTGCGGCACGACGTTGTTCCCACGCAGATCACGCGCCCACCGCGTGCCTTCGTCTCGTTGATGAGCGTCGCCGTCTCGGGCGGGATGACGCAGTATTCGCTGTGCATATCGTGCTGCTCGATGTCGTCCTCCTTGACAGGGCGGAACGTGCCGAGGCCGACATGCAGCGTCACGTAGCCAATGTTCACGCCCTTTGCCTGAATTTTTTCCAGCAGTTCCGGCGTAAAATGCAGGCCCGCCGTCGGCGCGGCGGCGCTGCCGTGGACCTTGGAATAGACCGTCTGGTAGCGCTCCTGATCCTGCAATTCCTCCTTGATGTAAGGCGGCAGCGGCATCTTGCCGAGGTGCTCGAGCACCTCAAGGAAAATGCCCTCAAAGTCGAATTTCACCATGCGGTTGCCGTCAGGCAGCACATCCACGACCTCCGCCTTGAGCTCACCGTTGCCGAACTGCATCTTCGCACCCTTGCGCAGGTGCTTGCCCGGGCGCACGATGCACTCCCACGTCTTGTCGCCGCGGTCGATGAGCAGCAGCACCTCGCACGCGCCGCCGCCCGGCAGGCGCTGACCCAAAAGGCGCGCCGGCAGGACGCGGGAATTATTCAGGATCAGGCAGTCGCCGGGGTTCAAAAAGTCCGGCAGCTCGTAAAAATGGTGGTGCGAGAGCTCGCCCGTCACCTTGTCGAGGCACATCAGGCGCGATTCGTCGCGTTTTTCAAGCGGCGTCTGCGCGACGAGCTCCTCGGGCAGGTAATAATCAAAATCTTTCGTTTTCATGTTGCTTCTCTTCCCTCATCGGACGCTGACATCCGTGTAGTAAAACTGCAGAATATCGCGGTAGGAATAGCCGAGGTTCGCCATCGAGTACGCGCCCCACTGGCTCATGCCGACATTATGCCCGTAACCGCTGCCGGAGATCACAAAGCTGCCGCTGCTCGACGTCGGCGTCCGCGGCTCAAGCTGTGATGTGCCGCTCGACGTGATGACGTACACGTTGCCGGACAGTGCCGAGCTCCTCCCACCGCTGTCGACCGCGCTGGCAGAACTCAAAGCGACGCTCTCGCCCGTGTCGTTCACGCTGTAGGTATTCCCGCTCCCGCCGCCGTTGATCGTAAAGCGCTGGCTGCGCAGGTTCAGCAGCGACCGGCAGGCCTCGCGCACGATGGTCTTGCTGCCGCTTGTGCCGGTAAAGGTGATGGAATAGACGTTGCCCGTGTCAGTATAGGCCGAGACATAGGCATTTTTCACCGTGCCGACGCCGTAACCGCGGTTGTTGAGAAGCGTTGTGAGTTCCGACGCGGTAAACGTCGTCGACCAGTTGTACTTGGGGATGATCGAGGCGATCTTGCCCTCATAGGGGTCGATCTTGCCCTTGAGATAGCCGACGTCGCTGCCCCAGACGTTCAGGCTGTCCTCGCTCGCGCCGCCGTTGCTGGAATAATACACAGCCTCCTGCACGAGCTTGCCGCCATAATAGAGGAACTCCCCCGCCGTCTGATCGACTGCAGCGTCGGAATTCGCGCCGCTCGCGGCCGTGCCCTGATAGACCTGGCAGTGCGTCGTCGCGCAGATGTCAAAGCCCTGCGCGCGGTGCTTCGTCTGGCAGACCGCATAGGTGCGCGCACAGACCGCCTGCGCCTTGAGCGCCTCGACCGGCCAGTCGCTGCTCATTTCCCAGGGAATGACGCATTTGACATAGTCTTCGAGATCCACCACGTTGATGACGCTGATGTTCCCGCCGCTCGCGCGCCGATACTCAAAGCCGCCGTAGTAGCGGTAGCCGCGGAACCACGTGACCGTCTTTTCGCGCGTCTCGACCGGCAGGATGCCGAGGTTTTCGCCCCCGCCGCAGTCAAATTCAAAGAGGACCGTATCCGTTCCCGTCACGATGACCGTCACGCCCGTGCTGCTGCCGCCGACGGCCGTGCCGCCGTACTGCATCGCCGCGGACTGCGCCGCGCTCAGGCTCGTATAGCTGCCGACACGGACGTAAAACACACCGTTTTCATAGGCGGCAAAGCCGCCGCTGTACTGCACAGCCGCGCGTGACGCGTCGTCGTAATCGTAAAACATACCGGAGAGCTGCACGTGATAGGTCGTGTCCGTCGTCACCGTGATTTTTTCATACGACTGCGGCAGCGCGCCCAGCTCTTCAAAGCTTCCGTCTATATCAAAATACCCCAGCGCGTAGCCGCCGAAGGCCGAATAATTCTGAAGGTTCGCCGCGCTCATCGCGTCCGAGCTGTACTTGAGCCCCACGCGGAGCGTCTCCCCGTCCGCCGCCTGCGCGAGCGTGCACAGTAAAATGCACAGCAGGCAGGAAATCAGGAACGTTCTGCACCATTTTTTCATAGTATCCTCCACAGCCGGCTTTGCAGACGCGATCGCTCTGCGCCCGGCCGAACATGCCCTCGGTTGATAAGGGCAGACACGCTTTCCAGCGGTCCTGATGGGCGCTGGACTTGTGTCTCTGTCTTCGGTGGGCGTGTCAGCCCGCCGTCATCCTCTTCCTCGCCAGCGCCCATCGTTGCTCGCCGGAAAGTCCTTCGGAGTTTTTCGGGAGAGGAAACGATGGTCGGCGAGGCTGACGAGGCAGTCGGGCCGGCGCCCGACAACGAGGAAAACGAAGTCGACTGTTGTTTCAGCCCCGAAAAACCGTGTTTGCTCCTATCAACCGAGGGCATCCATACGAATCGTATTTTATATTATACGACAGTTTCTCTCTGCTTTCAAGCAAAACCGTATCTCTTTTTGGCCGTCGCTCTCCCCCTGCCGCGGTGGTCAACCGTCATGGAAAGGAGTCCTTTATGAAACCCTGTGTCTTTATCGGCAGCGCCGTCGCCATCGTCACGCCGTTTTGCGGCGATGGCGTCGACCTCGAAGCCTTCAACCGCCTCATCGAGCGTCAAATTCAAGGCGGCACCGACGCCATCGTCGTCTGCGGCACGACCGGCGAGGCCGCGACGCTGAGCTATGACGAGCGTATGGCGCTTATTGAGCGCTGCGTGCGCACTGTCGACCACCGCGTGCCCGTCATCGCGGGCAGCGGCACGAACAGCACCGCGTCCTCCATCGCGCTCTCCAAGGCTGCGCAGAGCGCAGGCGTCGACGCGCTGCTCACCGTCACGCCGTACTACAACAAGGCCTCGCAGAGCGGCCTTGTGCGGCATTTTTCCGCCATTGCGGACGCAGTCGATATTCCGGTCATCCTCTATAACGTCCCCTCGCGCACAGGCGTCGGCTGCACGGCGCAGACGTATCAGGCGCTTGCCAAGCACCCGAACATTGCTGGCGTCAAGGAAGCGAGCGACGACT
>CALAAN010000175.1 GCA_937884915.1 uncultured Oscillibacter sp. | reverse complement strand
TCACGTCAATGCCGCCGTCGTAGCCGACGAGGGTACAGACCTCGCGCACGTTTTCTTCGATCATTTTCCGCGGCACAGAGTTGATGGCCGCCGCGCCCACGGGCTGATCGAGCCCCGGCTTCGTCACGCGGCCGACGCCCTCGCCGCCGTCGATGGTCACTCCAGCTTTGCCCGATTTTTTCACCGCAGCAAAAATGAGCGTGCCGCGCGTCACGTCCGGATCGTCGCCGCTGTCCTTTTGAATGGCGCAGCGCACCTCGTCCGCGGACATCTGAATGTCCAGCACATCGAGATTCAGCTCGATGCCCTTGGGCGTTTGCAGGCGGATGGTCTCTTTCCTCTTGCCCGTCAGCAGCATCCACGCCGCGGCCTTGGCCGCTGCCGCGGCGCACGAGCCGGTCGTATAGCCGAGGCGCAGGCGCTTGCCGTCCTTTACGAGATATTCTTCCATCTTTTTACCGCCTGATCTGATAGAGCAGGGCGTTGCAGATGGCCGCGGCCACGTTGCTGCCGCCCTTGCGTCCGCGCGCGACGATATACGGCGCACGCGCCTTTTCGATGATGCGCTCCTTGCTCATCTCTACGTTCACAAAGCCCACCGGCACACCGATGATGAGCGCGGGGGCGGCTTTTCCCTCTTCCATCAGCTTTTCCAACGACAAAAGCGCCGTCGGTGCGTTGCCGATGGCAAAGATGCAGGGCTTTTCAAGCGCCGCCGCCTTCTCCATCGAGACAAACGCCCGCGTCACGCCGCGCGATTTTGCCTCCTGCGCAACGTCGGAGTCGGACATGAAGCAGTGCACCTCGCCGCCGAGGCTCGCAAGGATCGTCTTGTTGATGCCCGCCTTTGCCATCTGCGTGTCGGTGACGATGTCGCAGCCGCTTTTCAGCGCGGCAATGCCCTTTTGCACCGCGTGGTCGGAAAACGTCAGATTGCCGGCGTAGTCAAAGTCCGCCGTCGTGTGGATGACGCGCTTGATGACAAGCTCATTTTCGGGGTCGAGCACGCGGTCTCCCAACAGCTCCGTGATGATCTCGAAGCTGCGCTGTTCAATTTCCATCGGCTTCATCGGCTCACTCATGGCGGTGTTTCTCCTTTCGGCAGGCTTCAACAAAGCGCACGGCGGCGCCTGGGTTTGCGTACAAGTGGAAGTGCGGATAGCCCGCGTAGAGCGTTTCGCCCGCATACGCGCAGCGCCAGCTCCTGCCGCTTATCTTTCTCGCGAGGAGGTCGCTTCCCGGCTTTTCCGCGTCCCAGCGGTGGAACTCGTGCGCGGGGATCTGCTCGCCCGCGGCGAACAGCATCGAATCCCGCTGCGCCGTCAGTGTCACGTAGCCAAAGCGCGTCAGCTTTCCCGCGTCGAAGCAGTCCCCCGATAAGACGCCCGCCATCGCATGTTCCGCGATGGACTGCGTCAGATACATGAAGCCGCCGCACTCGGCAATGCAGGGCAGTCCCCTTTCCACCGCCGCGCGGATAGACGCGCGCATGGAGGCGTTTTCTTCCAGCCTTTCCGCGTAGAGCTCGGGATAACCGCCGCCGAGGTATAAACCGTGCAGGTCTTCCGGTAAATGTTCGTCCGACAGTGGGCTGAACGGTACAAGCTCCGCGCCGAGACGGCGCAGGAGGTCCAGACTGTCCTCATAATAAAAGCAAAACGCCCTGTCGCGTGCGACGCCGATGCGCACCCGCTCGCCCGCCTCTGGAATGTCCGGCGGCATGAATGCGAGCGGCAGCGCGCTCTTCGCGATTTGCAGCAGCGCGTCCAAATCAATGGTCTCCCGCACTCTGGCGGCAAGGCGCTGCATCTTCTCTTTCAGATCGTCCACCTCTGCCGCGGTGATGAGGCCGAGGTGGCGGCTCTCGAGCGAGCAGTCGGGCATTGACGGCAGGAAGCCGCAGGCGCGCACGCCGAAACGTTCTTCGATCGCCCTCGCAAGCGTCGGATAGCTCATCGCAGTGCAGCCGTTCAGGATGATGCCGCAAATCCGGTTCTCCGGCGCAAAATGCAGGAATCCGTCGAGCACAGCCAGCACCGACAGTCCCGCGCCCTTCGCGTTCAGCACGAGTACGACGGGGCTCTCCGTCCGCTGCGCGACCTCAAAAGTGCTCGCGCGCGAGGAGTCGAGGCCGATGCCGTCATAATAGCCCATCACGCCCTCGATGACCGTCACGTCCTTCCCCGCGCCGTTTTGCGCGAGGAGGAAACGCAGCGTGTCGTCGTCAAAAAAGAAGGGGTCCAAGTTGCTGCTCTTCGCGCCGATGATCTCGCGGTGGAACATGGGGTCAATGTAATCAGGACCGCACTTCGCCGCGGCGACAGAAACGCCGCCGTCGACAAGCGCCTGCAAGATCGCGCAGGTCACCGTCGTCTTGCCGCAGCCGCTGTTTGTTCCGGCAATCAGCAGTCTCGGTGCTGTTTTCTGCATGGTCTCCCCTCCTTCCGCAATATCCGAAAAACGTTTTTGCTTGTGTGGTTTATGGCACAAACTCCAGCGTACTGAAACACGGATCATACTTTCCGCGCTCCAAGTGGTAGAGCTGCGCGATGTAGTCGCTCGTGAAGATCTCCTCCGGTGTACCGATGCGGTCGATGCGGTCGCCCGCCACGCAGACGACCGTGTCCGAAATGCGCCGCGCCAAATCGAGTTCATGCAGCGACAGCAGCACGGCGAGATTGTTTTCGCGCACCATGCGCTTGAGGACGGAGAGCAGCTCGAGTTTGTAGCGGATGTCTAAAAAGCTCGTCGGCTCGTCGAGCACGATGAGCTGCGGCTGCTGGCACAGAGCTCTTGCGAGCAGGATTCTCTGCCGCTGGCCGTCGCTGACGGCGGAAAACAGCGCATCGGCAAACGTGAGCGCGTCCGCCTGAACAAGCGACCGCTCGACGATCTTCTTATCCTCGTCCCGCAGGACGCCGAGACCTCCCGTGTAGGGGTAGCGGCCTGAGCTGACCACATCGCGGCAGGTCATGAGCTCCGGCTCGACGCGCGCGGTCATCAAGATCGCCATGCGCCGCGCGACGTCGCTGCGGCTGCGCGATCGCATCGTCTCTCCGTCCAAATACACCGCACCGGAAAGCTCCGGCAGCTGGCCGATGACGGTCTTCAAAATTGTCGACTTGCCCGAGCCGTTCGGCCCGATCAGCGTGACGATCTTTCCTTTCTGCACGCAGAGGGAGACGTCCTCGATGAGGGGCTTTCCGTGGTAGCCGACGGATAACTTCTTTGTTTCCAAATAGCCGCTCATTCCCGCCCCGCCTTTCTGCGCGCCATCATGTAGATGACGACCGGCGCGCCGAACACCGCTGTGACCGAGCTGATGCTGACCTCAGTGGGCGCAAAGGCCGTGCGCGCAATGAGGTCACACGCAAGACAGAAGATACCCCCGCCGAGAAAGCTCGCCGGAATCAGCAAAAGCGGCTCCGCCGTTTTGAAAAGCGCCTTCATCAGATGCGGCAGCGCAATGCCGACAAATGAGATGGGGCCCGCGAAGGCCGTCACGCAGGCAGATAACACGCTGGAGAGCAGGATGAGCGCCGCGCGGAACGCCCTGATCGGCACGCCCATGCTGCGCGCATAGACCTCGCCGAGCTGATAGGCGCGAATCGGCTTGGAGAGGAAAAACGTCAAGAGGAGCGCGATGCCGCAGACCCACGCCATCGTCGTCACGTTCTCCCACTTCATGCCGGAAAACGAGCCGTTCGACCAGTTGTGCAGGTTCACGATGTTCGAATCATCCGCGAACGTGACCAGAAG
>CALAAN010000174.1 GCA_937884915.1 uncultured Oscillibacter sp. | reverse complement strand
AGCCTCTCCCCTCCCCGCAGGAGCTCTACGCCGCGGGCGGCCTTGACGGTCTGCTCGAAAAAACGCTCAGCTACAACCAGAAGCTCAAAGCACTCGGCGTCAACGTGAATTTTGCCCCCGTGTGCGACGTGTCGACGAATCCCGACAACTTCATCTACGCGCGCTCGTTCGGGCAGGACGCACAGGCGACCGCGGACTATATCTCCAAGGTCGTGCCCGTCTATGAGCAGTCCGGCGTCGCCTGCGTTCTGAAGCACTTCCCCGGCTACGGCAACAACGCCGACACGCACACGGGCATCGCGCTCGACGCGCGTCCGTACACCACGTTTGAGCAGTCCGACCTCGTCCCCTTTGAGGCGGGCATCGCCGCGGGCGCGCCGTTCGTGCTCGTGAGCCACAACATCGTCGAGTGCATGGACGGCGCGTATCCCGCGTCGCTCTCGGCGAAGGTGCATTCTCTGCTGCGCGATACGCTCGGCTTCACCGGCGTCATTGTGACGGACGATCTCGCGATGGACGCCGTCAAGGCCTACGCGCAGGACGGCAGCGCCGCCGTGCTGGCTATCCAGGCGGGCAACGACATGATCGTCACCACCGACTATCAGACGCAGATCCCGCAGGTAATTGCCGCCGTGGAGTCCGGCGAGATCGCCGAAAGCGACATTGACGCGCACGTCTTCCGCGTGCTGCACGAAAAACAGGCGCTCGGCCTGATCGACTAAAGGAGAACCCCATGGAAACGAGAAAACTCTACTATGAAAATCCCTTTCAGAAGGGCTTTGCCTCCACCGTCGTCTCCTGTGACGAGGTGAAGGGCGGCTACGCCGTAGTGCTGGCTAAAACGGCCTTCTACCCCGAGGGCGGCGGTCAGCCGTATGACACCGGCGTTTTGGGCGAGGCGAACGTGCTCGAGGTCCACGAGAAAGGCGGCGTCATCACGCACCTTTGCGACAAGCCTCTTGAAGTGGGGGCCAGCGTTTCCGGCAAGATCGACTGGGCGCGCCGCTTCGACCACATGCAGCAGCATTCGGGCGAGCACATCTGCTCTGGCCTCATCTGCGCGCGCTTCCACTGCGACAATGTCGGCTTCCACATGGGCTCGGACACAGTGACGATCGACTTCAACGCCGACATTTCGTGGGACGAGCTTATGGAGATCGAAGCGCTCGCCAACCTCTACATCTACGAGGATCACCCCATCGACATCCAGTTCTACCGCGGCGCGGAGCTCGACCGGGTCGAGTACCGCAGCAAAAAGCCGCTCGAGGGCAACGTGCGCATCGTCTCCTTCCCCGGCGCGGACTGCTGCGCCTGCTGCGGCACACACGTTGCGCGCTCGGGTCAGGTGGGGCTCGTCAAGTTCCTCTCCGTGCAGAAGTTCCGCGACGGCGTTCGCATCGAGCTTCTTTCCGGCAAGCGCGCGCACCGCTATCTTTCAGAGTGCTGGGCGCAGGACGTGCGCGTCGCGCAGGCCCTCTCCGTCAAGCCGACCGCGAGCTATGCAGGCGTCGAGCGCGTGCTCACGGAGCTCTCTTCTCTCAAGCAGCGCTGCGCGAAGCTCGAAGAGTCCGTCTTCGCCCAGACCGCCGCGCAGTACGAGAGCAAGGGCGACGTGCTGCTCTTCGAGGACGAGATGTCCGGCGACAGCCTGCGCAAGCTCTGCGACGCGGTCACAAACCGCTGCGGCGGCCGCTGCGCGGTCTTCGCGGGCGCGGACGGCGCGTACAAGTACGCCATCGGGCATGTCGGCGGAGACCTTCGTGAGCTCACGAAGAAGATGAATGCCGAGCTGAACGGCCGCGGCGGCGGCAAGCCGAATTTTGTGCAGGGCAGTGTCGCCGCTGCACACCGGGAAATTGAAAAATTCTTCTGCGAATAACCTCCCGCACCGTGCGGGAGCGGGATAGCAGCGCCGCCGGCGCTGCACGGGATAAGGGGGCCATTCTCTCACGTGAGAGAATGGCCCCCTTTGACCCCCAAGAGAACG
>CALAAN010000173.1 GCA_937884915.1 uncultured Oscillibacter sp. | reverse complement strand
TTGCCGTTTAGGAGGATCGTGCCGTGGGTGGGCTGATAGACCTTGGTGAGCAGGTTGAAGACCGTCGTCTTACCGGCGCCGTTCGGGCCGATGAGGCCGGTGATCTCTGTGCGGCCGATGGTCACATTGAAGTTGTCGACGGCTTTCAGACCGCCGAACGTGATGCCGAGGTCGATGCACTCGAGCACGGGGGACTTGTCCGCGTCGCGCTCGGTGAGCAGCGCCGGTTCACGGGAGACGGGAACGAGCTTGGCTTTTTCTTTCTGTGTCATGGTCAATCCTCCTTTTCAGCACCGGCACGGCGATGGGGCAGAAGTTTCTGGATAAACGCCTTGGCCTGCGGATTGTTGGTCGCGAGCATGACGAAGATCAGCACGATCGCGTAGATGAGCATACGGAAGTCGGCGAACTGACGCAGCGCCTCGGGCAGGATCGTCAGCGCCGCGGCGGCGATGAGCGAGCCCCAGATATTGCCGAGGCCGCCGAGCACCACGAACACGAGGATGAGGATCGAGAGGTTGAAGTTGAACTTCGTCGCCTGGAGAGAAGAGTAGTTCAGGCCGTAGAGCGCGCCGGCAGCGCCCGCGAGGGCGGCGGAGGTGACGAACGCCATGAGCTTGTACTTCGTCAGGTTGAGGCCGATGGCCTGCGCGGCGATGCGGTTGTCGCGGATAGCCATGATCGCGCGGCCTGCGCGGGAGCGGGTCAGGTTCAGCACGACGATGAGCGTCAGCATCACGAGGATAAAGCCCGCGGTGAATGTTGCGATCGTGGCGGTGCCGGTCGCGCCCTGTGCGCCCTTGATGATGGCGATGCCGGTATCGCTCAGGCCAAGGTCGTCGACCGTCTTGTTGCCGGCGGGGTTGAAGATGAAGTGCAGGCCGTTTTCATCGCAGCCGATGATGAGGCAGTTGATGAGTTCCTTGATGATCTCGCCGAAGGCCAGCGTCACGATGGCGAGGTAGTCGCCCTGAAGACGGAGCACCGGTGTACCGATGAGAAGGCCGACGACGGCGGCGAAGATCGCGCCGACGATCATCGAGATGGCAAGACGCACGGGAGCGCTCGGGATCGCGCCCATCAGGCTCTGCGAGGCGACGATGCCGGAGAACGCGCCCACGCTCATAAAGCCCGCGTGGCCGAGACTCAGCTCACCGAGGATACCGACCGTCAGGTTCAGCGACACGGCCATGGACATGTAGCAGCAGATGGGGACGAGCAGACCGACAGCGGAACGCTTGAGCGAGCCGTTGTTCTGCAGGATCGTCGTGACGACGAAAACGAGGATCACGCCGAGATAGGTCGCAAAGTCGATCTTTGTGGTCTTCTTGAGCGAGTTGAATTTGTTCATTTTCTGTGTCATTCCGGCCACCTCACACTTTCTCCGTCACGGACTTGCCGAGAAGGCCGGCGGGCTTGACGAGAAGCACGACGATCAGCACGGCGAACACGATGGAGTTGGCAAGGTTCGTCGAGATGTACGCCTTGGCCATGGCCTCGATAATGCCGAGAAGCAGTCCGCCGAGAAACGCGCCTGGGATGGAGCCGATGCCGCCGAACACCGCCGCGGTGAAGGCCTTGATGCCGGGCATGGAGCCGGTCGTCGGCATGAGGGATGTATTGAACGAGCAGAGCAGCACGCCCGCAATGGCGGCGAGCGCCGAGCCGATGGCAAACGTTGCGGAAATGGTGGCGTTGACGTTGATGCCCATGAGCTGGGCCGCAGCCTTATCCTCCGAGCAGGCGCGCATGGCCTTGCCCATCTTGCTTTTGCTGACGAACAGCGTCAGCGCGATCATCACGACCACGCACACCGCGATGGTCAGCAGCGAAATGTAGGAAACGGTCAGCTTGCCGCCGAACAGCTGCATCGAACCCTCGACCACCGGGGGATAGACGCGCGCGGCTGCCTTCCAGATGAGAAGCGCAGAGTTCTGGAGAAAGTAGCTCACGCCAATGGCGGTGATCAGCACGGCAAGGCTGGGGG
>CALAAN010000172.1 GCA_937884915.1 uncultured Oscillibacter sp. | reverse complement strand
GGAGTTTGAGCGAGACGACCTGAAAGATCAGGAAGAAGACGACGATCGGCAGCAGCGCCATCGTCACTTCCCATAAATACTCCGGCAGGGCGTGGAGATAATCCTTGCCGAGCTCCACCGTGGTGGCGACGCCGGAGACGGCGCCGCTCTCGCCCTGCGCGGGCTGTGTCTTGTAGATCGCGCCGAGCAGCAGCACCGATAAGATCGGACCGATCGAGCACAGGCCGACAAGACCAAAGCTGTCAGCCTTGGCGTTTTCGTCGCTTCGGATGGACGCGACGCCGACGCCGAGCGCCATGATGAACGGCACGGTCATCGGGCCCGTCGTCACGCCGCCGGAGTCGAACGCGACGGAGAGAATGCTCTCATCCGACAAAAACGCCGCGGCAAAGACGATGGCGTAAAATACGATCAGCATCGTGCGCAGCGAGATTGAAAAAAGAATACGCACCATGCACAGCATCAGGAAGAAACCGACGCCGACCGAAACGGTCAGAATCAGCACAGTCGTGTCGATCTCCGGAACGTTGCCCGCCAGCACCTGCAAATCGGGCTCCGCCACCGTGATGGCGACGCCGAGGGCAAAGCTCACGGTTAGAATGAGCGGCAGTTTGCGCGATTTTGTCAGCTTGGAGCCCATGTAGTTGCCGATGCGGCTCATCGACATGTCCGCGCCCAGCGTGAAGAGCCCCATGCCGAGGATCAGCATGGCCGTCGCGATCACGAACGAGAGCATCAGCCCCGCGTCCACCGGCACGAGTACAAAGCTGATCGCCATGACGATCAGGCTGATGGGCAGGACGGAGGCGGTGGCTTCTTTCAGTTTTTCCAATAGGATCTGCTTCTGATACAAGACCTCACTCCTTTATCAATTCAATACTTCCAAAAATATCATAGCAGAGATTCGCTGTGATGAACAGGGGAAAAGGGTAAAGGACGCGTTAAGTTTGTTCGCCCAACGTGGACGAAAACAGCGAAATGGTTCAACCATCCCGCTGTTTACCCACTTTTGATGCATATTGTTTACTGCGCCGCATGCGTGCATCCGCGCTCAAGAGAGCGGCGGATGTTGCCGTCGAGCATCCCGCCGAGGTCTTCGATGAACGAATCCGGCTCGCCCTTCATGCCGCTGCCGATCCACTCGAGAGTCAGCCCTGCGAGCGCTGCCGTGTAGAAGCGCGCGAGCGCCATGATCTGATTTTCGCTGACGTCAAGCCCCTCTGCTTCCTTGTGGACGTAAGAAAGCATTGCCGCCAGAATCGTTTTGTGATAATATCTTGCCAGAATATCACCGTGGGCGGAGTTGTGCAGGTGCAGGATCATGCGCTTGTTCTCCGCGGCGAAGGCCGTGGCGGTCAGAAATGCCTTCTGCCACGAGTCGTAGCCCTCCACGCGCTCGGAGAGCCTTTCAATCTCCGACTCGAACACGTCCTCGGCCAGCGCGTAAATATCGGTGTAGTAATAATAGAAGGTGTTCCGCGTGACCTCGCTTCTCTCCGCAATGTCGCGGACGGAGATCTTGTCGAAGGGACGCTCTGCCAGAAGCTCGGTGAAGCTGCGGCGGATGGCGTTCTTGGTGCGCAGGGCCATGGGTGGGTTCCTCTCTTTCTCGATTCGGTAATATTCATTATATCTGATATGGGAAAAACTTGCAAGTGACAAAATCGTGAACAATTAACGGAATCTTTACACTATACTCGCCGCTTTCTGTCGGAAACTTGGACAGCACCGCAAGAGTGTGAAAACTTTGTGCGCCTTGCGGACTTTGCCACTTTCCCTGTTTCCGTATTCCCGCTATCATCAGACTGTCAAAAATTGAGACAGCGCTCTTTCCCCGTGTGAACGAGCAGAAAGGAAGCGAAAGCGATGAAAACTTATTTCACCTCTGAGTCCGTCACGTGCGGACATCCCGATAAAGTCTGCGATCAGATCGCCGACGCGGTGCTCGATGACATTCTTGCCCGTGATCCCGACGCGCACGTCGCCTGCGAGGTGACGGCCTGCGCCGATGAAGTCCATCTGATGGGCGAGATCACCTCGTCCTATGTGCCGGACTACGAGGCCATCGCGCGAAAGGTCATCGCGGAGATCGGCTATACCGTGCCAAATCTCGGCTTCGACGCGGAAAGCGTACACGTGCGCGTGAGTATCCACACGCAGTCGCCGGATATCGCACGCGGCGTTGACCGCGGCGCACCGGAGGAAGCCGGTGCAGGCGATCAGGGCATGATGTTCGGCTACGCCTGCCGCGAGACCGATGCGCTGATGCCGCTGCCCATCACGCTTGCGAATCGCCTGACGAGAAAGCTCGAACAGGTGCGGCGCGAAAAAATTCTGCCCTATCTGCTGCCAGACGGCAAGGCACAGGTCAGCGTCGAATATGAGGATAATAGCCCTAAACGCATCTCCGCCGTCGTTGCCTCCGCACAGCACAGCGCGGAGGTCGGCATCGACGCGCTGCGCGACGCGATCCTGGAGCGGGTCATTTTCCCTGTGCTGCCGCCGGAGCTGCTGGACGAGCACACGGAGTATTTCATCAACCCGACGG
>CALAAN010000171.1 GCA_937884915.1 uncultured Oscillibacter sp. | reverse complement strand
AGAAAGCATTTCGTTTCCGCACAAAGGGTCGATATAATGACTCGCGTTGGAAATTCCATAGCACAGGGAGGAATATCATGTTTGCTCAGATCATTGCCATCTGCATTTTTGTCGCCATGTTCCTGCTGATCATCCTCGATAAGTTCGAACGGCATTACATCACGCTCGGGAGCGGCGCGCTCGTACTCGTGCTGGTGTTCGGCGTCTGTATGCGCTCGATGAGTGCCATCTGGGAGACGCTCAACCTGAGCGCGTTCTTTACGAGCGGTTTCTGGTACGGCGCGAGCGAGGAGAGCACGGCGGGCATTAACTGGTCGACGATCTTATTTATCGCCGGCATGATGATCATGGTCGAGGGCCTCGGCAAGGCGGGCTTTTTCCGCTGGCTGTGCCTGACGCTTGCCAAGCTCGTACACTACCGCACGGTGCCGCTGCTCATCTGCTTTATGTCGCTCTCGGCGTTTTTGTCGATGTTCATCGACAGCATCACGGTCGTGCTGTTTCTCGCCACCGTTACGCTTGAGCTGGCGCAGACGATGAAATTTGACCCCGTGCCGATGATCCTGTCAGAAATTTTCTGCGCCAACCTCGGCGGCGCGGCCACGATGTGCGGCGACCCGCCGAACATCATCATTGGCACCTCGCTCGGATACACGTTCTTCGACTTCATCAAAAATACCGGCGCGGTCGTGGCGATCTGCTTTGTATTCATGCTCGTCTACTTTACGCTGTGCTTCCGCAAGGAGCTTTTGCGCGCCGAGCATGCCAACGGCGGCCCCGTCACCTGCCCCGAGCCCTCGACGGCCATCACGAATAAAAAGGCGTTCCTTGCGAGCGCGGGCGTTTTCCTGCTGGCAGTCGTGCTGCTTATCACCCACGCGCAGACGGAGCTTTCCGTCGCGTGCATCGGCGTCATTGTCGCGGTTTTGACGATGATCGTTTTGGGCTTGACCAGCGGCAAAAAATCTGTTATAGAAATCATGAAGGGCGTGGACTATAAGACGCTGCTCTTTTTCATCGGCCTGTTCGTTTCCGTGGCGGGCCTTGAAAAGACAGGCGTGCTCAACATGATCGCGAATTTTATCACCTCGGTCAGCGAGGGCAATATCGCGGTTATTGTGATCGTTATTCTGTGGCTCTCGGCTATCACGAGCGCCTTTGTCGACAATATCCCCTTTGCTGCGACCATGATCCCTGTCATCCGCGCCATCGCCGTGACGGAGGGCATGGATATCGGCGTGCTTGCCTGGGCACTCTCGCTCGGCACGGACCTTGGCGGCAACGCGACGCCCATCGGTGCGAGCGCCAACGTCGTCGGCACCTCGGCTTCGGCCAAGGGCGGCTATCCCATCGGCTGGGGCCGCTACTGCAAGTACTGTGTGCCCGCGACGATCATTGTCATGGCGGTGTCCACGGCCTACTTATTCCTGCGCTATCTGTAAACGGAAAAAGGAAAGGAGTGCGATCCCATGAAAAACCAGATCATCATCACCCTTGGCCGCGAGCACGGCAGCGGCGGCCATTACATTGCCGACATGATCGCGCAAGAGCTCGGTATCAAGCTCTATGACAAGGACTCCATCGAAAAGGAGATCGTTTCCGATGGCTACAGCGAGGAAATGATCCGCAGGATGGATGAAAAGCCCGTCAACTTCTTTGCTTCGCGCCGCATCGGCAAGTATTCGAACTCCCTTGAGGTCAACGTGGCGGAAAAGACGTTCGCCATGCTGCGCGACAAGGCCGCAAACGGCGAGAGCTTCCTCATTATCGGCCGCTGCGGCGACCAGGTGCTTAAGGGCAACCCCAATATGATCAGCATTTTCATCTGCGGCAACCAGCAGGCCAAGGTCGCCCGCGTGATGGAGAAAAAGGGCTTATCTGCCGAGGACGCGATCGAGGAGATCAAAGAGGTCGACCGCTCCAGAAAGTCCTACCACAACTACTATTGCGAGACGAAGTGGGGCGACGCGCGCGGCTACGACATGACCGTCAAGAGCGACGTGCTCGGCTTTGAGGGTACGGCGAAGATGTTGATCGCCTACATCCGCAGCTTCATGGAGCAGGACTGAATAAAATTTGCGGCCTCTGCCGCAAAAAACATTTGAAATGCTCCGAACAATTTGATAAAATCAATTTACAGCGTGTGGCGTTTCTGCGTAAATCCAGTTGCAGAAACGCCGCATGTTTTTTTGCGGAAAAAAGGAGGGAGAAGACAACTTCATATTCAAATCGTGCAGCAGAGATGCGTAAGTCCGGATTAATCCGGCGGAACGCATCTCTTATTTTTATGTTCAGGAGGAAGACCACCATGGAAAACACAAACCAGTTTCTGGGGGCGGAGCGCGTGGGAAAGCTTATGCGGCGCTACGCCGTCCCCTGCATCATCTCACTGCTTGTCGGCGCGCTCTATAACATCGTCGACCAGATCTTCATCGCCAACGCAAGCTATCTCGGTTCCTACGGCAACGCGGCGAACACCGTCGTCTTTCCGCTCACGGTCGTGGCGCTCGCCATCGCCGTGATGATCGGCGACGGCTGCTGCGCGTTC
>CALAAN010000170.1 GCA_937884915.1 uncultured Oscillibacter sp. | reverse complement strand
AGAACGTCTCGCTTTTCACCTCGCATAAGATCTACAGCGAGACCGAGCTGCACGCCCGCTATGAGATCATGCTGGAAAACTACTGCAAGGTTCTGCGCATCGAGGCGCTGACCATGCTGGATATGGTCTCGACCGACATCCTTCCCGCCGTCTCCGACTACACGGCGAAGCTCATGAAGACCGGCGCAGACAAACAGTCTCTGCTCGGCGAGAGCTTCGGCGGCTATGAGATGAAAACCGCGGCGCGGCTGGCAGAGCTGACCGACGCGGCCAGCATGGACGCCGCAAAGCTCGACGAAGCGCTGCTGCAGGCCGGTGAAGAGGCCGACGCAGAGCTGGCAGCCAAATTCTATCAGGCCGTGGTCTTCAAGGATATGACCGAGCTGCGGCTGGCCGTCGACGAAATGGAGACGCTCACCTCCCGCGCCTGCTGGCCGTATCCGTCCTACGGAGAGCTGATGTTCAGCGTCCGCTGATACCCGGCAGCTTATCATTACGCCCGTTTCAAGATTCCTCTTTTCATTTGTGTTGGCAGCGGCCCGCAGGAAAACCTGCGGGCCGTTGTCAGCCTTGGCTCGCCTCCGGGAGAGCTGTCACCACAGGTGACTGAGAGGACCTTGCAGCATTTACCCTCTCCGTCCTCGCTTCGCTCGGCCACCTCTCCCAAAGGGAGAGGCAAGAAGCTGTGCTCAAAAAGGGAGCGGCAAAGGAGGCTCGTCACGTTTCACGCGCATTCTTCCGCGCCTGTGCATATACTAATCAGGATTGCGAAAAGGAGGCTGCATATGGATCTTTGTGAAACCGGCCCGGCGGAGCGCGGGGATCTGGACGATCTGATCTTCTGCGACACGGAATACGAAGTCAGCCGGAGATAAGGGCAAAAGCGGCTTCTCAGCCGGAGAAGCCGCTTCGTGCCGCTTTCCCCTCTTTACATCCCCCGATTTTTCCTGTATAATATGTTCCGATAATTTTGAAAAGTGTGGGAAAATCATGATTGAATTTAGTGAATATAAAGTAAAGCTCAATAATGTCCGCCCGAAGCTCGACGCACTGGCGGATTCGCTCGGCATTGAGGCGGCAAATGAAGAGATCGAGCGTCTGCACGCGCAGATCGACTCCGACGGCTTCTGGGATGATCAGGAGACGTCGCAGAAGGTCATGAAGCAGTGCCGTCTGCTGGAGTCCAAGGTCGGTCTTTATAAAAAGATGTGCAGCCAGTGGGACGATCTTTATACCCTCTGCGAAATGGCCATTGAGGATAACGACGACTCCATGCTGGACGAGCTGGTCGCAGGCTACGCCGAGCTTGAGCAGGAAATGGAAAAGGCCCGGCTGGAGACGCTTCTGTCCGGGGAGTACGATAATAACAACGCCATCGTCTCCTTCCAGGCGGGTGCGGGCGGCACCGAGGCACAGGACTGGGCCTCCATGCTCTACCGCATGTACACCCACTGGGCGGAGCAGCACGGCCTGAGCTACAAGATCCTCGACTATCTCGACGGCGACGAGGCAGGCATCAAATCCGCCAGCATCCTCATTGAGGGCGAAAACGCCTATGGTCTTCTCAAGAGCGAAAACGGCGTGCACCGTCTTGTCCGCGTGTCCCCGTTCGATGCGAACGCCCGGCGGCAGACCTCCTTTGCCGCGGTCGAGGTCATCCCCGAGATTACCGACGATTCCAAGGACGTCGAGATCCGTCCGGAGGATATCGAAATGCAGGTCTACCGCTCCTCCGGCGCAGGCGGTCAGCACATTAACAAGACGTCCTCGGCCGTGCGCCTCATCCACAAGCCGACCGGCATCGTCGTCTCCTGCCAGACGCAGCGCGACCAGTTCCAGAACCGTGAAACGTGCATGCGCATGCTCCGCTCCAAGCTCATCGAGATCAAAGAGCGCGAGCATCTGGACAAGATCTCCGACATCAAGGGCGCGCAGCTCAAGATCGAATGGGGCAGCCAGATCCGCAATTACGTTTTCATGCCCTATACGCTGGTCAAGGACACGCGCACAGGCTATGAGACCTCAAACGTGAACGCTGTCATGGACGGCGCGCTCGACGGCTTCATCAACGCCTATCTCACCTGCCTTGCCACAAATACTTGGGTCACAAAAGGCTGATTTTTGCCGGGATCGGTGAAAATACACTTGCATTCACCGTCAAATTGTGGTATGATTTTTTAGCTGTCTGAAACAGCCTGACTATTATAGTATCTCGGCGAGCCGTCTGCCGACGAAGGGCGGCAAATGGTTTGGAGGAATTATCATGAACGCTCTGCACACGATTTTAACGATTATTCAGGTCATTCTGGCCGTCGGCCTGGTCGTCATCGTCACCATCCAGTCCGGTAAGTCTGCCGGTCTGTCCGGCGCGATCGCCGGCGGCAGCGGCGACACCTATCTCGGCAAGAACAAGAACAAGGGTCTCGACGCCAAGCTCGCGCTCGCTACCAAGTGGGTCGGCGGCGTGTTCATCGTCCTGACGCTGGTCCTGAACCTGTTCTAAGCCATAAGAAATCAGTTCATGGAGCGTATCGGTACCGATACGCTCCATTTCTCATGCCTACATGCTATGCGGGCACTTGGCTCTCCCTCTGGGAGAGCTGCCGCCGCAGGCGGCTGAGAGGGTAGCTTGGCTCTCCCTCCGGGAGAGCTGCCGCCGCAGGCGGCTGAGAGGGTTTTGGTCAGTGTTTCCCCTCTCCGTCCTCGCTGCGCTCGGCCACCTCTCCCAAAGGGCAATGTCATCAACTTAAGCGTGTAGGACAGGAATCTGCCGTCCCAAACCGCG
>CALAAN010000169.1 GCA_937884915.1 uncultured Oscillibacter sp. | reverse complement strand
AAAATTATTGCAAAAATAACTTGAAATTTCAAAAATTCAGCACAATCAACGCAAAATCGTTCGATTCAGTGGATATCGCATCCCCTTAAAGATGGTTCGTTTGTCAGAAAGGAGCAAGTTTCGGCGTTTCTCGGCTTACTTACCGTGGCATGCCGATCCCGTAACTAAGTCGGGAACGCACCGTTCCCCACCCTTTCTGCACTGTCACCTTACCACACCCAAAATTTCAAGTCAACGCTTTCGCCCCATCTGTAACACACTTGTAACAAACCGCCGCTTCTGCCACAGCTTGACATAAAACCCCCGCTTTCGCCATTATCCGCCACCGCATACATATAATATAGTAGATATGAAAAAAG
Source organism: uncultured Oscillibacter sp. (assembly GCA_937884915.1). Taxonomy (GTDB): domain Bacteria; phylum Bacillota; class Clostridia; order Oscillospirales; family Oscillospiraceae; genus Hominicoprocola. The sequence continues at coordinate 1,139 of CALAAN010000169.1, read as the reverse complement.
CGGCCTAAGCCGCTTTTTGTGATTTTCAAACCCGCGCAGCGGTCAGGCGGCAAGAAATAATGTTCCGCGCCGCCGCGCGGGGAGCGAAACTCCCCTTTCCCAGCCGCGGCCCGCCGAAAAAAGGAAAGCCCGCTCACCTGAGCGGACTTTCGCCAAGATTTTTTGCACAACCCCGTACAACCCGAAAAATTTTTCGCGCCCGCGCCCCATTTTCGCGCCCGCCGGCGCGAAATGATCTTGATCGTAAATTCTGACGACATGCGCGTCAGAATTTACACTCTGCGCGGAGCGCGCGTCGAGGGAACCGAGGCGCGAAGCGCAGCGAAACCTCATCAAAAAAGAGGACGGCAACGCCGTCCTCTTTTTTGAAGTTCTTTACTGAATCTCGATCTGCTTCGCGTTCACCACGGCGCTCTTCTTCGGCATGTTCAGCTTGAGCACGCCGTCATTGTACTGCGCGGAGATGTTCGCCACATCGACGCCGCTGATATCGAACGCGCGCTGGTAGCTGCCGTAGCTGCGCTCGCAGCGGACGTAATTGCCCTTCTTGTCCTGATCCTCGTGCTCGCTGTGGCGCTCGGCGCGGATGGTCATCGTGTCGCCGTCGACGTCGACGTGAATGTCCTCCTTCTTGAAGCCCGGCAGGTCGGCCTCCAGCAGGTAGCTGTCGCCCTTGTCCTGAATATCGGTCTTAAACTCGCTCAGCCCGCGGCCCCACGAGCTGTCGCCGAAAAATGCGCGCTCCATCTGATCCCACGGATCATAAGCCGCGACATGGTTGTTTCTGCGTTCAAAAGGTCTAAGTTCAAACATAATTCAAAGCCTCCAAATCTATTCGGGCGAGCCGCTCCTGCGGCCCGCGTGGTTTACATTTCTTTCGTTCCCCTCGGAACAATTTTGAGTATACGCACGCCCTGTGAACAAAAATACATCTTTTGATGAACAAATTTTTAACTTTAGCACTCGCACACCGAGAGTGCTAAAAATCATGGTAGCCATGGACCGCTACCAAACCGCTACCCGACCTTTCGTGCCCGCAAACCCTTGCAAATTCATCCTTTTTCCGCCCCGCCAAACGTGCGTTTTCGCCAAATCGCTACCAAACCGCTACCCAGAAAACCCGCCAGCCCTTGCACCAC
>CALAAN010000168.1 GCA_937884915.1 uncultured Oscillibacter sp. | reverse complement strand
GAGCGACACGCGCTTGAGCGCGTCGCCAACGGCAAGGCGGTCGCGCGCCGTGAGCTGATAGCTGATGGGCTCCTGCAATCTCGCGCGGAGATAGTCGAAGAGGAAGCGCAGCAGCACGAGCACGGTCTGAATCACGATCGTCCTCCAGATCCACGCGGTGTCAAATGCCGCGCCGCCCGACTGCGATTCGATCAGAAGTCCCACCGTGTAGGCCGCGAGCGCCAGCGGCAGCGCCGCGAAAATATGGGAGAAAAAGGTCATCACAAAGCCGAGGTACAGCCTGCCCTTGAACTCTCCGCACCAGTCGATGATGCGTTTTACCGTTTTGAACATTGCTCACGCCTCCTTTTCCGCAGCCGAGACGGCCCAATTCTGCGCGCCGATGTGCGCCAGCCACATGTCCTTGTAGTGGCAGGATGGAAAGTGAAATGTGCCCGTGTGCTGCTCGCGCAGGTCGAGCTTCATGTCCCCTGCCGCCGTGTAGGCGACCAGATCATCGCCCGCGGGGTACTCCATGCGCCCCTCGCGGCAGTGGTCGATGGCGAGCATCCGCCGGTCGGCCACAAAATCGCACTCGTAGCGCTCCATGTGAAAGTCGTTGAACGCGAGCATCACACCTGGGAAGACCTCGTAGGTGGTCATTGTGCCGTCGCCGGTCTCGTTTCGAAACTGCCAGACCACGCAGCCGTCGCTCTGCGCCAGCAAAACGGCGCCCTGATGTTCCAATAATTTCTCTGCGGTCATTTCTTCCGCTCCTGTCTTTTAAGGTTAGTTTTCTCTAACTGTCTTGCAGTATACCACAGCTTTTGCCGCTTGTCTTTCCCCATCGGGCGAAATTGTTCCGTTTGGACTTCCTTTTTTCTCCACAAAAAATGAAGATATCGTACAAGCCATTTTCCCGCCGCGATGGTACAATAGCCCTGCAAGGGAGGGATGCGCATGAAGGACGAGCGCCGCAGCGCGGTCTATGACGACGAACTGCACCTTTAGGCCTACCGCTTCGAGGGCATCGTGCAGCCCTTCCCCGCCCACTTTCACGAGCATTACGTCCTCGGCCTTGTCGAGCGCGGTGAGCGTCGCCTTTCCTGCCGCGGTGAGGAATTCACCCTGCGTGCGGGCGACCTGCTGCTTCTCAACCCCGGCGACAGCCACGCCTGCGAGCAATGCGGCGGCGAAACGCTCGACTACCGCAGCCTCACGATCACGCAGAGCGTCATGCGCTCGCTGTCGGACGAGATCACCGGAACAGACCCCCTCCCCCGCTTTTCGCCCAACGTCCTGCGCGACAGCGAAGCCGCCTGTGAACTCACTTTGCCGAGCGCATCACGCTCGACCAACTCTGCCGCTGCGCGCACCTCAGCAAGTCGACGCCGCTGCGGTAAGCACATGAGCCGACAAAAAATGAGAGAGGCGATGCCTCTCTCATTTTTTGCAATGCCGCAGTCTTACAGCTTCCAGCCGACGTCCTTCTTCCTGCCGCCGACGAAACCCGTCCTCTTTGATGAGCTCGTCATACGCGCCCCGCTGAACGATCTTTCCCCTTCCAGCGCCAGAATCTGATCCGCGCCGCGCACGCTCTTCAAAAGGTAAACTGGCTTCAGCACCGGAGCTGAGATGTTTGCCGTCATCTCGGGGAAGAGATGGGCGAGTGTTGTCTCCATGCTGTCCACCTGATCGACGATGATCTGCTTTAATTTTCCGCTGAAAGTGTCCATCACCGTGCCGAGCGGCAGGCGCGGCAGCTTTTGCAGCAGCAACTCGCGGATGGTCTTGAGAATGCTGTTGTAGCCCGTTGCAAGATCGACAGCGCGCCGTTATAGAGCACCGTGCGCGTTTACAGAGCCATTACGACTGCCGCCGTTTCCGTATCCTCTCCTTCAGGCGACAAACGCGCCGAAGAGAGACAGGAAAATGGGATTATAAATATCGTCGATCAGCACGGCAAACGAAGGGTAGAGCACCCATGCGACATTGTGCCAGCCGTATTCTTCCATGACGGCCTTTTCGTTTGCCACGGCATTCGGTCCGGAGCCACAGCCCCAGCCGCAGTTGCCGGCGGTCATCACCGCCGCGCCGTAGTCGCGGCCGAACAGATTGAACGAAACGAAGATCCCGAACAGCGCCATCAGGATCGCCTGCGCCAGCAGGATCACGCCCATCTGCCCCGCAACAGGTGTAAGAGCGGTAATGTCGATGGTCATGAGCACGAGCGCAAGATACAGCTCGAGGAACATGTGCTCGATGGCATCGACCTCGGCGGTGTGGAACTCCATGCCGCGCGCCTCGATCACATTGCGGGCAATGGCGCCGGCAAACAGGCAGCCGATGAATTTTGGCATTTCAAGCGTTGGAATGCTGTCGAGCAGCGCATAGATCGGTATACCGATCGCGGCAGTCAGCAGGCAGAGCGCAAAGGTCGATACCATGCGGTCATTGCTCAGTGCAGGGGCCGCGCCGCTTGCAGCGGATTCCGGTTTGTCGTTGGGATCAGCTTTCAGGCCGTGCCGTGAGATCAGAAATGCCGCTACCGGTCCGCCGATGAGCGAGCCCATGATGTTGCCCATTGTACCGGCGGCCACACCGACCGTCGTTGCGGATTCCGGCGCGCCGAGATCGATGAAGATCGGACCGAACGCCGACGCCGTACCCACCCCGCCGGACATTGCGGAGGAGGAGCATTGCAGCGCGAGCAGCGGGTGGAGTCCGATAACATTTCCGATCAGCACGCCCACAATGTCCTGCAGCGTAATGAGCAGGCAAGCGCCTATGGCGATCCTAGCGCAGAGTCTGCCTCCCGCGCGCCGCAGCAGCTTCAGGCTGAAACCAAAACCAACGCAGAGAAAGAACAGGTTCTGACAAAGATCCTGCACGATCTTCGTATCAAATGAAATGGTGAGAATGCCCGTTCCCTTGAGAATGGCGACCACAATCGAAAACAGCAGGCCGGAAACCACCGGTGCCGGGATTGCAAATTTGCGAAGTATACGGGAGCGGCGCACAATGGCGCGTCCCACAAAAATGACGAGTGCGGCAAAGCCAAGGCTTGTCAAATACTCAAATTGGAAAGCACTAGCTGAGCCGTTTGCGCCCGGGGTAAAGGTTCCGAAGTAAGAGAGCAAATTGTTCATTTTGTTTATCCTTTCCGAAAAGTGTTATCACTTCATCGGTATGCTGCCATGCTTACTGCACGCGGTAGCCGTCCGAGCATTTTTCAAAGGCGAATGCAAGGCATTCCTCCGGCGTTGAAAAGGTCTGCGATTCAAAGCCGTCTGCCTCCCGAAAGGAAACGATCCGGTTCAAGCGGTCGATCCAGATCATGCAGATGTTCTGCGCAAGATTTATGTCTTTCATTTTTCTCTCCGTTACACATTGATTTCAGAAAAGGGCCTGCCGCCTGTTGCTCAGCAGACGGCAGGCCCTTTCACCGCAATGCGGCGATTGCGCTGCCGCGTTTACTTTTTTACGCCCTCGACCGCGGCGGTCTTGGCGCTCAGGTCCTCGCAAAGGTCACGCTGTGCAAACTCGGGATTCTGCGGCAGCGTCAGATCAAAGCGCTCGATCCGGTTGATCTTCATATGCAGATGCTCCGCCGACAGGCCGAGAATATGACCGCCCTGGGTCTTATCGCTGCTCAGGTAGTGGAAATGCCAGCCCGGCAGATTGATACCGTTAACATACTGCGGACACCAGACAGCGATCACATTGCCGCGTGTGTTTTCGAAGTGGAACTCACGCTGATTCTTCGTGACCTCGGAAAGTGTCGGATACGGCTTTTCGCTGGCAAAGCAGCTGCGCGTGTGCATGGTCTTGAAAACACCGCTCGCCTTGATCATGTAAAAGATGTTCCGGTTTCTGCTCACATACGGCGCAAGAGCCTGCTTAAGCGCTTCGATGTCGCTGATGTCCTTCAGCTCCACCTCCGGCGCGTTTTCGTCAAACGCCATAACTGTGCCGAACGCTACGCCATCCTCCGGCTTCATGACGACGATCTTGCCGTCCGCCGTCGCCTTGTAGGCGATGCCGTCTTCGAAAATCGCCTCGCCGTCCAGTCCCGCATAGGTTCCGATGCCGGTATCGGCATGGCGCAGAAAATCTCTTACGCTGACGGTCTTATCAAAGTTGCCGAGCATCAATGCGTTCAAGGTGGACGCCTGGATCAAAGTTTTCATCATTATCGCTCCTTTATTGAACCGGTGCGGTCATTGGCCGCAGGAAAGTTTTTGAAATGTATTTGGATAGGGCATTACTTCGCCGTTGCGTGTGCGGGCCTGCCGCTCACACCGGTCTTCTCGTCCGCCGGATGCCTGGTAAGGATGTACTTCACCATGAACGGGCAAAGGATATTGGTCACAGCCAGCACGAACGCCAGCACCGCGACCGTAGAGGTGACATACGGCTCAAACGCCGTATTGGAGGCCGCCGCCATCGACGGGATCACCAGCGCCACGCCCGCGAGCGAACCGCTGGCAAACGACGCATAGCCCGGACGATGCAGCACCGTGCGCTCGAAGAGGTACGACGGCGTAATGACGACGATGAAGTAGATCACGCTCAGCAGCAGCCCCTGCGGGATCATCTTGAACGCCTCGATGAGGTTGATGGTCGAGCCAAACTCAAAGCCCAGAAACGGGAGGATGATGGCGTTGCCGCCCGCGAACACCTTGCGGATATCCTCGTCCAGATTGCCGAGCACCATGCCGAGGATGAACGGGATGATCAGCGAGACGATCTGCATGACCTGCGCCTCGCCGAAGCCCGTCTCGCCGTAAAAGCCGAGGAACAGCAGTGGCAGCAGCGGCATCGAGCAGATCAGCATAACGCCGAAGCTCGCCTTGTCCGCCTTATCGCCGAACGGGGAAATGATGCCCATGTACAGCGCCGCATTCGCGCTCGTTACCGCGCACACAAACGCGAGGAACGAAACACCGAGGACACCGTCATAGCCGAACGCCGCATAAAAGAGGGCGCACAGCGCATACGCAACGCCCAGCCGCACAAGGATCAGCAGCACGCCGCGGTGCAGCGCCTCTTTCATGTCCGACAGCTTGAGCTGCGTGCCGGTGCAGAAAAGCATCAAACCGATGATGAGCATCTGGCCGGAAGAGGAGAACATATCCTTCATCGGGTTGCCCAGCGTGCCCCAGAGATCAAAGCTGAAAATACCCTGACAAATCGTTGTGATA
>CALAAN010000167.1 GCA_937884915.1 uncultured Oscillibacter sp. | reverse complement strand
GCCCTGCGCAAAGGCTTTACAGTCTGCGTCGTCGAGCGCGCCGCCGGTGCGGACAAAGTACACCTTGTCGACATGCTTTTTCGGCGCGAGCAGGTCGTGCGCGAGCGCGCCGTCGTCGGTCAGAAGCAGTAGGCCCTCCGTGTCCTTATCGAGCCGTCCGACGGGAAAAAGGCCGATTTTTCGATATTCCGGCGCAAGCAGGTCGAGCACCGTCTCCCCGCGCCCATCTTCGGTGGCCGAGAGCACGCCTGCGGGCTTGTGTAGCATCACATATGTGTGCTCGCGGTAGAAAAGCTCTTCGCCGTTCACGCTGATGCGCGCGGTCAAGGGGTCGCACTTGTCCTCCGCACTCGCGGCGATGCGTCCGTCGACGAGCACACGCCCCTCGCGCACGAGGTTCTTGACCTCACGGCGCGAATAGCGTCCGGTCGAGGCAATGATCTTGTCGAGTCTCTGCTGTGCCATGGTGGTTTCCGCCTTTCTGCCTGCGTTTTCCATTTCAAAAAGTAGTGTAGCATACTTTTTCTCTCGGTGGAATAGCTTTTATCGAAAGGGTGTGGTCGCTTCATGTTCATCATCACCGCCAGGTGCTCCAAACGCCGCGTTTTGAAAATCCTGCTCGTCTTTTCGCTGCTGCTTGCGCTTTTTCTGGCACTGCGCGCGTGCCGCCATTCGTCTCCGCCGCCCGTCATCGCCGCCGGGACGAACGAAGAGCGCATCGCGTATCTTGCCTCCCTCGGCTGGGATGTGAACGACCAGCCGATCGAAACGCTGAGCGTCACGCTGGGCGAAACGCTCGAAGAGCCGTACCTGAGCTACAACGACCTCCAGCGCCCGCAGGGCTTCGACCTCACGCGCTACTGCGGACAAACGCTTTCGCGCTACACCTATGTCGTGACCAACTACCCAGACGCCTCGCTCCCCTGTCAGGCCGACCTGTATGTCTGCGGCGGCGTGCTCGCCGCGGGCGACATCGTCTGCACCGGCGAAAACGGCTTTATGGCGCCTCTCGCCTTCCCCACCGGTTGACGGCGCTTTCTTCTCCCTCTCAGAGCCCCCGCGCGGGGGCTTTTTCTTTTTGACTATTGCGCGCGGCTGTGGTATGATTTCGGTGAATTGAAATAAAGGAATCATCTCATGGAATTTTATACCCTCGCCAGCTCGAGCGCCGGCAACGCCGCGCTCGTCTGTCACAACGATACCCACCTTCTCATCGATGCGGGCATCTCCTGCCGCCGCATCACGCAGTCGCTCGTCGCTCTTGGCCTCACGCTCGACGATCTCGACGGCATTCTCATCACGCACGAGCACATCGACCACGTCCGCGGCCTGACGACGCTCGCCAAAAAATGCCCCGCCCCGCTGTACGCAACGTTCGGCACCGCGGCGGCGATCCAATACCCCGAGCCGCGCCTGCGCGCCTTTGCCGCAGGCAAAGAGTTTACGGTCAAAAATTTGCACATCCGCTCATTCCGCACATCGCACGACGCGAAAGAGAGCGTCGGCTACCACATCGAGAGCGACGAAGGCTCGCTCGCCGTGCTGACGGATACGGGCTTTGTCACCGACGAGGCGCATGACGTCGCCCTCGGCGCGGACATGCTGCTGCTTGAGTCGAATCACGACGTCGTGATGCTCAAAAACGGCGGCTACCCCTACTACCTCAAGCAGCGCATTCTGAGCGAGTACGGGCATCTGTCGAACGACGCCGCGGCGGAATTTGCCATCGAATGCGTCCGCGCGGGTACGAGCGATATTCTGCTCGCGCACCTGAGCGACGAGAACAACTCCCCCCAGCTTGCCGAATACACCGTCGGCCGCGCCTTACAGGCGAGCGGACTGAGCGTCCGCCTTGCCGCCGCGCCGCGCGACACCATCAGCGAGGTACACGTATGCAGAAGATCACCGTCCTTTGCGTCGGAAAACTGAAGGAGGCCTTCTACGAGCAGGCCGTGAAGGAATACGAAAAGCGCCTCTCGCGTTACTGCAGGTTAGCGCTTTTGGAGCTGCCCGAGCAGCGCCTTGGCGACGAGCCGAGTGAGGCAGAGATCCGTCAGGCGCTCAAAAAAGAGGCCGCGCTCGTCGAGCAGAAGCTCCCCAAAGGCGGCACGCTGATCGCCATGTGCATCGAGGGGCAGGAGATGAGCAGCGTGGCGCTTTCGCAGAAAATGCAGCAGTTCGCCGCGCGCGGCGCGTCGCAGTTGACGTTTCTCATCGGGTCGAGCTTCGGCCTTGACGAGGGCTTAAAGAAATCGGCCGACCTGCGGCTCTCGATGTCGCCGATGACATTCCCGCACCACCTGGCGCGCGTGATGCTGCTCGAGCAAATCTACCGCGCCTATCAGATCGAGGCCGGGACCAAATACCACAAATGACCCATCATCAACATAAAGGAGGACACCGCCCATGTC
>CALAAN010000166.1 GCA_937884915.1 uncultured Oscillibacter sp. | reverse complement strand
CGTGTGCTCTTCCGATCTCCCCCCACCGACAAGCTGCCGCAGCTCGGAGAATTTTCCGCCGACCTCACTCCCCTTGCCCGCCATCGTCTCAAGAAGCACCGTCGTTTTCTGCCCCTCGAACATCGCAGAATCGAGCGTTTCGGCAATTTTCCGGACGCCTTCTTCGATCCCCTGCCCGACGTGGCTGCCGGGATGGAAATTGTAGAAGTTCCCCGGAAGATGCTCCAGCCGCCGAAGATCGTCGCGCATCGTGTTTCGCGCAAACTCGAGCGTTTTTTCCTCCTTCGCGCAGGGATTGATCGTGTAGGGCGCGTGGGCGACGAGCTTGCCGAGCGCGCCGCTTTGCTGCATTTGGACAAGCGCCTGCGCGTCCGCGGGGTCTATTTCCTTCGCTGCGCCGCCTCTGGGGTTGCGGGTAAAAAACTGAAAGGTGTTCGCCCTGATCGAAAGCGCCGTGCGCCCCATCGCGGCAAATCCCTTTGAAGACGACAAATGACATCCCAAAAATAACATAATGCCCTCCCAAATTGTTAATTTTTCTTAAAATAGCTGCGGCTGCCCGCAAAACACCTTGCCATTTTTCCGGTTATGGGGTAGAATTGAAAAAAAGGGAAGCTTTGGCACAATTAGAAATGCCTGTAAGAAGAGCGCTTCTCGATGGAGGGATGGCTATGGCGCGTTCTGAAAACCAAAAGCTCAAGCTCCTGTATCTCAAGGAGCTGTTTGAAACGCAGTCGGACGAGCAGCATATTTTGTCCATGCAGGACATCGTGGACTATCTGGCCTCGCGCGGCATCCGGGCCGAGCGCAAGAGCATCTACACGGACGTCGCCTGTTTACAGGAATACGGCATGGACATCGTCCTGCAAAAAGGACCGGGCGGCGGATATTTTCTGGCCTCGCGTCCGTTTGAGCTGGCGGAGCTGAAGCTGCTGGTAGACGCCGTGCAGGCAAGCAAATTCCTCTCCGCGCGCAAGTCGGAGACGCTGATCACGAAGCTCTCGGCGCTTTGCAGCAAATATCAGTCTGAGCAGCTCAAACGGCAGGTCACCGTCCGCGCCCGCGTCAAATCGATGAACGAGAGCATCTACTACACCGTCGACCGCATCCACGAGGCCATCGCGGGAAACTTTCAGATCAGCTTCCGCTATTTTGACTGGGGCGTCGACCGGAAAAAGCACGAGCGCCCCGGAGACTACATCGCCAGCCCCTACGCGCTGGTGTGGGAGGATGAAAACTACTACCTCATCGCGCACTCCGAGCGCCACGGCCTGACGCACTACCGCGTCGACAAGATGACAAAGCTCACCATTTTGGATAAGCCCCGCGTCATTACCGACGAGGCGCGTGCGCTCGACTTAAGCAGCTACGGAAAAACCGTTTTCGGAATGTTCGCAGGAAGCCCCGAGCCCGTCAAGCTGCGCTTTGACAACAGCCTCGCCGGCGTCGTCATCGACCGCTTCGGAAAAGACGTGATGCTCACGCCCGAAGACGGCGGCTGCTTCACCGTCTCCGCGCAGATCGTCCTGTCGCCTGTTTTTTACGGCTGGCTGGCAAGCTTTGCAGGCCGCGCCGAGCTGCTTCTTCCCGAGCACGCAAGGCAGGACTTTGCCGCCCAGTGCCGCAAGACCCTCAAGCCGTATCATCGCAAAAAGAGCAGCTGATAACGAAAGTCCGCAGAGAACCTGCGGACTTTCTGCGTTTGCGGTTTATTTAGCATCATGGTTGGGAGCCCTCGTAGGGGCGGACGCCTCTGTCCGCCCTTGGGAAGTAACGAATTCGCCGCAGATTTTCGCGTTTTGAACACTTTCCTGCCGGGCGGAAAGCCGCGTCCGCCCCTACAGACACGCGAGGTCGCCGTAGCATAACATTTCCAAAAGCTTTTTCCGTCTCCAGTTACTTGGCCTTTGCGATGAGCGTTGCGGCGGGCATAATGCCGTCGAGATTCACCTGCTCCATTTTGCCCTCGTCGCACAGACGCGCGGTGTTGGGGTCGATGGGAAGCCGCGCGAGAACCGGGAGACTGTACTCCAGCGCGATCTCCGAGAGCTTGCTCCTGCCGAAAATTTCGACTGTCTTGCCGCAGTCGGGACACCGGAAATAGCTGTAGTTCTCGACAAAGCCGTAGACCGGCACGTCCATCATCTTCGCCATATTCACGGCTTTGGAGACGATCATGGAAACAAGACTCTGCGGGCTCGTGACGAGAATGACACCGCTAATGGGCAGCGACTGGAACACCGTCAGCGGCACGTCGCCGGTTCCGGGCGGCAGATCGACGAACATATAGTCCACATCGCCCCAGCAGACATCCGTCCAGAACTGCTTGACCGCGCCCGCGACCACCGGACCGCGCCAGACGACGGGGTCTGTCTCGTGCGGAAGAAGTAAGTTGATGGACATGATCTTG
>CALAAN010000165.1 GCA_937884915.1 uncultured Oscillibacter sp. | reverse complement strand
AAATTCGGCCTCGGCGCGCCGACCGGCATTGAGATCGGCGACACCGCGGGCCGCCTCCCCTCGCAGAACGAGGGCGAAAACCTTGCCCCGTGGGCGGCGTTCGGTCAGGCAAACCAGGAATACTCCCCGCTTCAGCTCGCAAACTACATTGCGACGCTCTGCGGCGGCGGTGACCGCTACGCCACGCACCTTTTGAAAAACGTCCGCTCCAGCGGCTCCGGCGCGCTCGAATACGTCTACGACGCCGAGCCGGTCGAAACGGTCGAGATGAGCGACGAAAACCTCTCCGCCGTCCTCGCCGGTATGCACGACCTCGCGACCGACGGCGCGGTGTCGCAGTATTTCAAGGACTGTATCGTCGACGCCGCGGCCAAGACCGGTACGATCCAGACCGGCGACACAAAGAACAACAACGGCGCGTTCGTCTGCTTCGCCCCCTACGACGATCCGCAGATCGCCGTGGCCATCGTCATCGAAAAGGGCGGCTCCGGCGCAGCGCTGGCCTCCACCGCCGTGCAGGTGCTCAACGCCTACTTCTCCAACACGTCCGCGTCCTCCGCGATCACGGGCGAAAACACACTGCTGGGTTAAGCGCGCCGTTTCGGCGCGCTTTTGCCTGTTTCAGCCGCTTTGCGCGGCAGAAAGGAATGTGTTATGTCAACTAAATGGTTCGATCCGCGCGATCTGCTCTTCAAGTCTCCCTTCGGCGCGGTGCCCTGCGGCTCCGCCGTCACGTTCTGCTTCCGCCCCGAGCGCGGCGCGGCGGTCACGCGCTGCGAGCTGCTCGCCCACGGCGAGTTTGCCGACCGGTGGACGACCTTGGAGCTAACCCCCGTGCAGGAGGACGGACACGTCGTCTATCGCGGCGTCTTCATCGCGCCCGATGACGTGGAGCTCATCTGGTACCACTTCCGCCTCTCGTGGGCGGACGGCGGCACGAGCTGCTGCGGCAAAAACGGCCTCTGCGCATGGGATGCGGTCACGCCCTGGCAGCTCACGGTCTACGACGACACGCACAAGACGCCCGAGTGGTTCGGCCGCGGCGTGACGTATCAGATCTTCCCCGACCGCTTCCGCCGCGCGAAAAAACGAGACGTCGCGGGCCTTGTCGGCCCGCGTACGCTGCACGAAAATTGGGACGAGCTGCCCGAATACCGCCCGAACGCCGACGGCGAGATCACGTGCAGCGACTTTTTCGGCGGCGACTTGCAGGGCATCACGGAAAAGCTCGACTACCTTGCCTCTCTCGGCGTGACGACGCTCTACCTCTGCCCGATCTTCGAAGCCTCGACCAACCACCGTTACGACACGGCCTGCTACGAGCGCATCGATCCACTGCTCGGCGACGAAGCGGACTTCCGCACGCTCTGCGCGGAGGCGAAAAAGCGCGGCATCCACGTGATGCTCGACGGCGTCTTCAACCACACGGGGCGAAAGAGCGTCTATTTCAACGCCGACGGCTTTTACGACGATCTCGGCGCGTCGCAGGGCGAGCAGTCGCCCTACTACCGCTGGTACAACTTTCACCCCTTCCCCGACGAGTACGACGCGTGGTGGGGCATCAAGAACCTGCCCGCGGTCAACGAGCTGGAAAAAAGTTATGTTGATTACATCATCGAGGGCGACAACTCCATCATCAAGCGCTGGCTGCGCGCGGGCGCGTCCGGTTGGCGGCTCGACGTCGCCGACGAGCTCCCCGACGAGTTCATCGAAAAGATCCGCGCGGCGATGAACGAAGAGAATCCCGACACGTACCTTCTCGGCGAGGTCTGGGAGGACGGCACGACGAAGATCGCCTACTCGAAGCGCCGCAGGTACCTTCTGGGCCGCGAGACGAACGGTCTGATGAACTACCCGTTCCGCACGGCACTGATGGCGTATCTGCTCGGCGGCGGCGCGGAATACTTCCGCGACAGCATGGAGGAACTGCGCGAAAACTACCCCGCGCCCGCGTTTTACGGCGCGATGAATTTTCTCTCGACCCACGACACGCCAAGGCTTTTGACGATCCTGGGCCTCACCTCCCCCGCACCGCAGTCGCGCGACGAGCGCGCAGTCTACCGGCTCAATGATTCTGACCTTGCGCGCGGTATGTCGCTGCTGAAGCTTGCGGCGCTGATCCTCTACACCTTCCCTGGCTCGCCGATGCTCTACTACGGCGACGAGGCGGGCATGCAGGGCTTCGAGGACCCGTTCAACCGCGGCACGTATCCGTGGGGACACGAGAATCAGGAGCTGGTGCATTACTTCCGGCAGCTCGGCGCGCTGCGCAAGGCGCATGAGGCGCTGCAAAGCGGCACGATCGTCTACCACGCCGCGCAGGGCCGCGCGCTGGCTTTCTCCCGCCGCACGGAGCACGACCACTGCCT
>CALAAN010000164.1 GCA_937884915.1 uncultured Oscillibacter sp. | reverse complement strand
CGGCAGCCAGCATGTCGACGCCGAGGGAGAGGGTTGTGACCTCGAAGTTCGGGCTGACGGACGTGGTGCCCTCCTCGTAGAGAATGCAGGGGTTGTCGTCCGTGCGGTTGATCTGGAGCTCGAGAATTTTCTTAACGTACTCAAGAGAATCATAGACAGAGCCGTTGATGGCCGCGCCGCAGCGGAAGGAGAGGGGATCCTGCAGCGCACGCTTGGAATCGGGATGCTCGAGATAGCTGCCCTCGAGGAAGCGGCGGCACTCCGCGGCGCAGTGAATCTGGCCGGGCAGGCCGCGCGCCTCATTCACGCGCTCACCGAGCGGCTGGAGACCGCCGTTGAGACCTTCGAGGTGCAGGCAGTAGATGGCGTCGCTCAGCTTGATGAGCTCTTCGACCTCCTTGACGAGCAGGACCACCATGGATTCACCCTGCGCGTTCGAGGAGACGATGGAAAGGCCGTCCTTCGGGCCGAGGATCGCAGGCTCGATGCCTTCGGCCCGCATGGCGTCGATCGCGGGGATGATCTCGCCGTGATACTCGACCTCGCCCTGGCCGATGATGGCCTGGCCGATCAGGCTCATCGTGCTTACGTCGCCCTCGCCGACGGCGCCGCGGCGCATGGCGCGGGGGTGGATGCCGTAATTCAGGAACTCCTCGTACATTTTGAGAATGCTCGAAGAGATACCCGTGCGGCCGCAGAGTGCGGTGTTGAGGCGGATACACATCATCGCGCGCACTTCTTCCACGCTTGCATAGGGCGCAACGCCGAGGGAGTGGCTGTTGATGAGGTTGCGGTTGTACTGCTCGAAAAAGTCCTGACTGAATTCACGGTCCTTGTTCCAGCCCACGCCGTGGTTCAGGCCATAGACGGGCTTGCCGTCAGCCGCCATGTCAAAGAGCACCTGGCGGGACTTGTCGACGAGAGGGATGACCTCGGGGTCGATCTGGACGGGGCGGCGGTCATAAACGACGGAGTAAAGATCCTCGAGTGTCAGGTCTTTTCCGTTTAAGATCAGAGTTTCGCTCATTTTGTAAAAACCTCCTTGCGGTAAATAAAATAAATTGCTTCCAGCTTAATGGTTTACATTATAATAGTCCGGCGTTAAAATAGCGTTGAAAATTGGAGCGTTCTGTTCTGCAAGCCCGTTAAAATCATTCAACGCTTTTCAAACTTTAGTGTGCTATAGTGTCGTTATCGCGGGAAGTGCAGCGAATTCTGCGGTAAGGAAGACGCAGAATTGGGCATCCCGCTCAAACCTCGCAGAGGGGAAGGCAGATCCCTCTCTGCAACGAAACAACAGGAGGAGAAAATGCTTACACTGATTGACAATATTACAATTGTCCTGTGCGTGATCGGTATCTTCGCCATCAGTGTCTTCACGAGCAAGAAGAACACTGATATGGAAGCCTACTATCACGCAAACAAGGCTCTGCCTTGGTCTCTCGCGGTCGGTACGATCGCTGCATCCTGGTACGGCGGCAACGGCACGATCGGTACGGTCGGTTATGTTACCACCATGGGCCTTTCCGCATTCTTTATCTGGTCCATCGGCGCGCACCTTGTGCGTTTCCCGCTGGCTCTGTGGGTTGCTCCCCGCATTTCCGTCAAGGTCAACTCCACGATGACCGAGCTGCTCGACCGTTTCTACGGCCGCATTGCTTCCTTTATCGGCGCGATCATCCTGCTGGCGACCTGCCTCTCCATCTCTGAGATCGGCGCCTGCGGTTACGTCGGTGTTGCTGCGTGGAACATGAACAAGTTCCTTGCCGCGGCCATCGTCATTGCCATTTCCATCGGCCTTTCCTGCGTGGGCGGCCTGCTCGGCGTTGCCATTACCGATATGATCTTCTTCTTCCTGATGATCGTGTCTGTCGCTTTTGTCTTCCCCAGCGCGTTCTACGGCGTGGGCGGCTTCGCTGCTCTCGATGAGATCTTCAGCACGGTTGATCCTGCGATGATGACCCCGTTCGGCGGCATTCCTCTGGGCCGTGCCATCGTACTGATCCTCATCTGCATCAACGTCTATAAGGACCCCGCGTTCTATCAGCGCTTTACCGCTTCCAACGGTCCAAAGACCGGTAAGCGCGCAATGCTGACCTGCTTCTCCATCTGGCTGAGCATGGATGTCTGCCTGATGTTCACCGCTATCGTCATCCGCGCGATGGATCCCGCGCTGACCGTCCAGCCCGACGTTGCCTACATGCAGCTCGTTCTCAGCGGTCTGCCTCCCGTTGGCCGCGGCCTGTTCGTCTTCGCGATGCTTGGCGCCATCATCTCTACGATGGATACCTACTATCTGGTCGGCGGCGAGATCGTGTCCAACGATATCATCGGGGTTCTGCGCAAGAAGCCCCTCACCGACAAGCAGTC
>CALAAN010000163.1 GCA_937884915.1 uncultured Oscillibacter sp. | reverse complement strand
TCTACCAGTGCGCGGAGTGCGGCGGCTTCGGCGTGCTCGATGAGATCAATATGGCGAAAAACGAGGCGCTGGCCGTGCTGCACGCGACGCTCGACTTCCGCCGTGCCATCGACGTTCCGGGCTACGAGCGCGTAGAGGTCGCCCCCGCCGCGCGCTTCATCGGCACGATGAACTACGGCTATGCCGGCACGCGCGAGCTCAATGAAGCGCTCACGTCGCGCTTTGTCGTCATCCAGATGCCGCCCATTGCTCAGGACGGCCTTGTGCGTCTGCTCGGCGACGAATTCCCGACGCTTGAAAAGAAATATAAGGAGCAGTTCGCCCAGCTCTTCCTCGACTTGCAGAAAAAGTGCGAAAACGCGGAAATTTCCGAAAAGGCGCTCGATCTGCGCGGCCTTCTGGACGCGCTGCGCCTGATCCGCCGCGGTGTCGGCGCGGGCCGCGCACTCGACATGGGCATCACGAACAAGGCGTTCGACGCCTACGAGCAAAGCCTGATCCGCGACGTCATTAGCTCGCGCATCCCCGCAAAGCTCGACCGCAGCCGCCTGTTCACCGACTGACATGGAAACGTCAAGCTATTCCGCCCAGCAGCGCCGCGCCATCAACCTCGTCTGGACGGCGAGCGGGGATTATCAGTTCGAGCCGCAGTTTTTGGCGCTCAAGTCGGACGGCGAACCCGACTTTTACATGAACTGCATCATCGGCCTTGTGCACAAGTGGTTCGGCGACAAGATGCCAAAGCGTCTTTTTTCCTACTGGGCGGGCGACGCGCGGCAGAATGTCTTCGACGAGCTCTGCTGGCTCGCGCTCGAGAACGCGGCATATGAAAAGGAGCTGCCCGAGCGCCCCGTGCTGCAAGATCTCCGCCGCAAGCACGCAGAGGAATTTTTCGCGTCGGAATACCAGCTCTCGCGGCAGGAGTGGATGGAGAAAAACCAGCTCGTCTACGCCGTGCAGTCCGACCGCTGGAAGACGATCCTCGGGCAGAAGCCGCCCCTTCTTGCCCCGTGGGAAAAGGGGCTTGCGCAGGCGCTCGCCTGCCCCGGCACGATGAACGCCGCCGAGCTTGAGATCGCCGTGCGCACGGCGTTTGAAAAGTACCTGCAATTCGATGGCACGGTGCATAAAAAAGGCGGCTTCCACCTGCACTTTGACGACAAGTGGGCGCCGCTTCTCACGAAGCTCCTGCCGACTGAGATCGTCCGCACGGACGATCTGACCATCGGCCGCTCCGCCATGCCCGGGGAAAACGGCATGGTCAAGGTCTCGAACGCGCTGCGCTCGCGTCTCCGTTCGAACGAGCACGAAACGGAGGACCGCGGCTACATTGAGCGCTGCTTCGGCCGCAGCATCTATTCGCCCGACAAGCTCGCGCGCATCGAGCAGCAGCTCTGCACCGGCAACCACTTAGGCTGCCACCTGTGGTTCACAAAGGGTGCAAGCGCGTCGGATCAGCTTCTCAGCGCGGACACACAGCGCCTTTACGAGCAGGCCGAAGAACAGGCCAAGCTGAACCGCGTCGCCTTTGCGCATGATCTCGACCTGCACCAGAGCGCGCTCGCGCGCCTGAGCGAGCAGATCCGAAACTGCCTGCTCGTCCACCAGCAGCCCGAGCGCATCCCCGCCCGTCAGGGCTGGCTGGACGGCACCAAGGTCTGGCGCGAGCCGGTGCTGCACGACGACCGCGTGTTCCTGCGCAACGACGAGGAGAGCCGCCCCGGCTTCGCTGTCGATCTGATGCTCGATGCCTCGGCCTCGCGCCTGCACTGTCAGGAGGCTATCGCCATTCAGGGCTACATTTTGGCCAAAAGTCTCGCCTCCTGCGGCATTCCCGTGCGCGTGACAAGCTTTTGCAGTCTGCGCGGCTACACGGTACTGCGCATTTTGAAGGATTTTGGCGACAAAAACGGCGAGCGCAATGTTTTCAACTACTTCGCCGCAGGCTGGAACCGCGATGGTCTCGCGCTGCGCGGTGCAGGCGAGCTCATCAAGTCCGCCCCTGCGGAAAAGCATCTGCTCATTCTGCTGACCGACGCCTCGCCCGACGACAGCCGCAAAATCCTGCCGAGCGGCAAAATTCCGCTCAGCCGCGACTACGACGGACAGGTCGGCGTCGACGACACGGCGGAGGAGGTGCGCGCCCTGCGCGCGCAGGGCATCCGCGTTGCCGCCGTCTTTATGGGGGAGAACGCGAGCGTCCCTGCCGCGAACGCCATCTATGGCCGCGACCTTGCGCGCATCCGCCGCATCGACCAGCTCGCCGCCGCCGCAGGGCGGCTCATTCAGGATGAGATCCGCGAGCTCAGCAGCTGATAAAAAATTCCCGAAAGAAATTTCTTTCGGGAATTTTTCTTTTATGTCAGGATGTGCGACAGCGTCTCCATCAGGCGGTCGGTCTCGATGGGCTTGGCGATGTGAGCGTTCATGCCCGCACGGATGGCCTTTTGCTTGTCCTCTTCAAAGGCGTTGGCCGTCATCGCCACGATGGGCACGTTGGCAGCGTCGCCCGGCAGCGTGCGGATCTGGCGCGTGGCGGCGTAGCCGTCCAGCTTCGGCATCTGGATGTCCATGAGCACCAGATCGAATTCGCCTGATTTCGAGTCCTGCAAACGCTCAACGGCGACATCGCCGTCGTCTGCGGTATCGACCGTGAAGCCCGCGTCCTGCAAAATTGCCTGCGCGATCTCCTGATTGAGAAGGTTGTCCTCGACCAGAAGAACCTTTTTGCCCTCAAAGCGGTACGGCGACACGGGCGTCTCCTCCTTTTTCATGCAGTAGGGCTGCGAGAGCGAGCACATCGCGCAGCTCGGACATGAACAGCGGCTTGGAGCAGAATGCCGTCACGCCGGTCTCGCGCGCCTCCTGCTCGATATCCGACCAGTCGTAGGCCGTCAGAATGATGATGGGCTTGCTCTCGCCGATGAGCTTGCGGATGCGGCGCACGGTCTCGATGCCGTTGAGGTCTGGCATCATCCAGTCGATGATATACGCGCCAAATTCGTCTCCCTGCTCCACGGCGACCTTGGTGCGCAGCACCGCCTCCTTGCTCGAGAGCGTCCACTTCGAGCGCATGCCGATCTCCTGCACCATGCGGCTGACGCTGATGGCCGTGTTGGAATCGTCGTCCGCCACGAGCACGCGCACGCCCTGAAACTGCGGAACGACCTCATATTTAGCCGAGCTGCCGAGCACCTTAAACGGGATCGACACGGTATACTCCGTGCCCCTGCCCTCCTCGCTCTCGGCGCTGACGGTGCCGCCCATCATGTCGACAATGTTCTTGCTGATGGCCATGCCGAGGCCCGTGCCCTGGATGCCGCTGATCGTGGCGCTCTCCTCGCGGGTGAAGACCTCGAACAGGTGCTTCTGGAATTCCCTGCTCATACCGATGCCGTTGTCCTTGACATGGAACTCATAGGTCGCATAGCCGTTGGAAAAGCCCGGCTTCTGGATGATGCGGACGATGATCTGTCCTCCATTTTTCGTGTATTTGACCGCGTTGCTCAAAAGATTCAAAAGCACCTGATTGAGCCGCAGCTTGTCGCAGAGGATATCCTCGTTGTCCACATCCACCGCGTCGATGAAAAACTCGATGTTCTTCGACACGATGTTCGCGTTGATGATCGTGCGCAGATTGTGCATCACGTCGGGCAGATGCACTTTCTTCTCTTCGATCTTCACGCGCCCGCTCTCGATGCGGCTCATGTCCAAAACGTCGTTGATGAGCGAGAGCAGATGCTGGCCCGAGGTCGAGATCTTCGCCAGATAATCCTGCACGAGCCCGGGCTCGTCCACATGCGCCGCCGCCAGCGCCGTGAAGCCGATGATGGCGTTCATGGGCGTACGGATATCGTGCGACATATTGTTGAGGAACGTCGTCTTCGCGCGGTTCGCACGCTCGGCGGCGTTCAGCGCGTCGACGAGCAGCTCGCGCTGCTGATATTCCTTCGTCAGCGCCATGCCGATCAAAATGAGCGCGAACGCCATGGAGTAAAACGGCAGCTCGGGGAAAACATACTGCAAGCTCATCACGCAGACCGGCAGCACGTAGGTCACAAAGTACAGTGAGCGTTTGCGCCCCTTGCTGCTGCCGCGCAGCATGGCGGCGAACAGCACAACATATAAAGCAAAGGCGATCGAGCACGGCAGCATGTACGCCTTTCCGCGGATATACTCTCCCTGGGCCGTCACGGTGTAAAGGATCCCCGTCCAGTGGTTAGCCGCCACGAGCACGATCGTCGCCATGTAGATCCAGAAGAGCACCCAGCGGAACGACCGCAACCGCTCGGGCCGCATGTTGCGCGCCACATACTGCGCAAGCGAAATGACCGCAAGCACCATCGTGAGGTAGTACAAATCGAGGATCACCATCATCCCCCACGGCGCGCAGGGGACCGACTTGTTATGCACCAGTCCCCACGCGGCGTCCGCCGTGGCAAACAGCAGCGCCGTGGTGTTGAGCACAAAATAGCTCTTGTCGCTGAAACGCCTCGTGATCGCCGCGCTCATCCAGATCACGGCAATGATCATAAAGCAGAACATGGTCATCTGATGGTAGATCGAACTCGTCACGCGCTTACCTCGCCCCTGCTTTCTCTTTCGGGAACAAAATCTTTATGTTTTCTTAACTATATCATCTTTCTGCCCATAAAGCAAAGCCTTTTGCAAAATCATGCAGAAAAAGCCAAAATACATCCATCTGTATTTTTCATTTGCATCCCGTGCGTTTTTGCTTTATGCTGTCTTTATAGTGGCGCTTCAAATATGAAAGCGTACCAAACAGTAAACAATCCACCTCAGGAGGATCATGATATGAAAGCAAAGGTTTATTTTTCCAGACAGATCACGCCGGAGAAGGTCGTGGAGCTCTACAGGGCCGTGGGGCTTGAGCTGCCCGGCAAGGTCGCCGTCAAGGTGCATTCCGGTGAGCCGGGCAACCAGAACTTTCTGACGCCCGAATTCTGGCAGCCGATGGTCGAGACCGTGCACGGCACGGTCGTCGAGTGCAACACCGCCTATCCCGGCGAGCGCAACACAACCGACGCCCACCGCCGCACGATGATCAAGCACGGCTGGAGCAAGCTCTTCGACGTCGACATTCTTGACGCCGAGGGCCCCGATCTCGAGCTCCCCATCCCGAACGGCAAGCGCATCCGGAAGAATCTGGTCGGCAAAGACATCAAAAATTACGACTCCATGCTCGTCCTTTCCCACTTCAAAGGCCACCCGATGGGCGGCTTCGGCGGCGCGCTCAAGCAGCTGTCCATCGGCTGCGCGTCCAGCGCGGGCAAGGCCAACATCCACGGCGCAGGCAAGCCCGAAGAGATGTGGTCGACCGAGCAGGACCTGTTCCTCGAGTCCATGGCCGACGCAGCGGAGTCCGTCGTTAAGCTCTTTGACGGCAAAATCGTCTATATCAACGTGATGAAAAACATGTCTGTCGACTGCGACTGCTGCGCCGTGGCAGAAGACCCGTGCATGAAGGATATCGGCATCCTCGCCTCCCTTGACCCCATCGCCATCGACCAGGCGTGCCTCGACCTTGTTTACGCGTCCGACGATCCGGGCCGCGACCACCTCGTCGAGCGCATCGAGAGCCGCAACGGCATCCACACCGTGGAGGCCGCCGCAGAGCTCGGCTTCGGTTCGAGAGAGTATGAGCTGATCGAACTGTAAATCTTCAAAAGTGTATGAAAAAGGCGATGGCCGCACGGCCATCGCCTTTCCTTTTTGTCTTTACTTGATGAACCAGATGTCCATGTCGACGTTGCCCTTGATACCGTCCACG